>LZSH01000137.1 GCA_001665255.1 Mycobacteriaceae bacterium 1482268.1
CGCACGCGGCGCGCACGACCGCGGGCCCGCAGACGAAGAGGGTTTACGAGAGCGCGCACGCCCTGAGCACCACGCTGGCACAGGTGCCGGTGCACGTGATTCCATGCATCGAGGGCAGGTTGGACCGCGCTCCGCTGGTAATCGCAGCGTCAGCGTGGGGGTCGATCATCCCGGCGGCCTGGAGTTTCATGCTGGCGCTGCGGGCCCGCGGCCTGGGGTCGGTGTGGACGACGTTGCACCTGTCAAAAGCAAACGAGGTCGGCGAATTGCTGGGTATACCTGATGACGTCACTCAGGCCGCGCTGCTGCCAGTTGCCTATACGGTGGGCACCGACTTCAAGCCGGCCGTGAGGCCGCCGGTCGAGAGCATCACCTCGTGGGACGGTTGGGGTGCCTGCTGAGGTGCTGTCGGGTCGGGCACCGCGGGTTGGTCGTTGAGTCGAGCGCTAATGTCTAAGGCTGCGACCGGGGCGGTAGCTCAGTTGGTTAGAGCCGCGGACTCATAATCCGTTGGTCGCGGGTTCGAGCCCCGCCCGCCCCACTTCAGAGGTGTATTACGTCGGTTGATGGCTGACATTTCGCCTTCGGTTGATGGGCGACAGTGTTTCGGCTGATGCTTTACACCTACTGCGGTTGATTCTTGACACTCCCTAGATGAGGGAGTTGAGCGTGGCCGAGCAGCGGTATCAGGCCGTGTTAGCAGTGATCAGCGATGGGTTGTCGATCTCGCAGGTCGCATCGAAGGTAGGAGTGTCGCGCCAGACGCTGCACTCGTGGTT
>LZSH01000138.1 GCA_001665255.1 Mycobacteriaceae bacterium 1482268.1
TGCTCGACGGGTTTGTCGAAGTACGCCTTGGACGCCGCGGCGATGCCGTAGGCGCCGCGGCCGAAGTAGATGATGTTCAGATAGGACTGCAGCACTTGGTCTTTGGACCATTCGCTGGACATCTTCGTCGAGATGACCAGCTCCTTGGCCTTGCGGACCACACCGCCGACGCCGGCGCGCTGCGAGCCGACCAACGCGTTCTTCACGTACTGCTGCGTGATCGTCGACCCACCCTGTGTGTCGCCGCCGAAGACGTTGTTCTTCGCCGCGCGCGCGAAGCCGGTGAACGAGAACCCTGGATTGGAATAGAAGTCGCGGTCCTCTGCGGCCATCACGGCGTCGCGCACATGCACCGGGATCTGGTCGATGTTGACGTCGACCCGGTTGCCTTCGGGCGGAACAATTTTGGCGAGCTCGCTGCCGTCGCTGGCCAGGATCGTCGACACCTGATTGGTGCGGATGTCGCCCGGCTTGGGGACGTCGACGATCATGTAGGCCATGCCGAACGTGACGAGCGGCAACACGATCAGGACGGCGACGGTCACATAGAGTCCCCGCCGGACCCACTTCCAGTTGATCTGCTCCATCGGGGGTAGTCGGCGAGGAGGACGGCCACCTGGCCCGCGACCACCCGGCCCACCACCACCCGGCGGGGGACGATGGGGCGGTTGCGGCGGCGGGGGCTTCTGCGCCGGGCTACCGTCGAGCGCGGCCTTGACGGCCTCGATCGGGTCGCGCAGTGGCCTGGAGTCGTCGACGGGCCTGATGATGGCGGTGCGGCCGTCGTCGACGGGGGCACGCGGGCGACGGGGGACCGGTCGGTCGGGCCCATGGCTCCGGGGCGTGCCCGGACCGCCCGCAGCCTGTCCCCGGGGGACATCGCTGGCTGACCGGTTGTGGCGCCCTTCGCTATTCACTGGCCGTCCGCGCACCGTTGCGCGCGGTCCGCGTCGGACGCGATCCTTTCGGCGGCCTGACCGCGCCGAGCACGTACGACTTCACCAGGTGATTCCAGCTGCAGGTACGGCATACCTCCACCACGTGTACTGAGAATTCGTCGTAGCGGGACGCCAGCATCACCAACTCCTCGGCGGTCCGCGCAGAACCGGATACCGCACCGAGGTGATCGCCAAACACCCACGACACAAGGGTGAGCTGTTCCTTGCGGCAGATTGGGCACATCACCGAGCTGGGCTTCCCGTGGAATTTCGCGGCGCGCAGCAGGTAGGGATTGGCGTCGCAGACCTCCGACACGCCGGTGCGCCCCGAGTAGACCTCAGCCAGCAGTGACCGGCGCCGAAGCGCGTAGTCCACCACCTGTCGCTGCAATCGCACGGTGACCAGAGTACGTCGGGCCTCCAAAGCATGGCGGCGTGACGGGGTCCGGTGCCTGGCGCGTCGTCATCTGTCTGCGCAGACGCGGCCCGAACTCATACGATCTTGCACGTGGCCACGCGGCGGACCCCCGGCACACGTGCACGGGACAGCGACCGCAGCGCGACCTGTCAAGTCCTCGACACGGCATTCGCCGAGGGTCAGCTGTCGATGGAGGAACACCGGCAGCGGGTGAGTGCGGCCACCAACGCCACCACGCTGGGCGAGCTGCAGTCGTTGGTCACCGATCTGCAGGCGTCGGCTCCGATGCAGCCATTCGCCGCGCCGACGCACAGCTACCGCGGCGTCATGGTGGCAGTGGTGGGGGCGGTCTGCGCCGCCGCCGTCGGCTGGCTCGTGTTCAAAGACCCCGGCTCGGGGTCGAGCCCCACCGCCTCAACCACGACCGCCGAAGCGACGTCCACCCACGTGATGGCCGCCGACCCGAGCACTACATCCACGACGCCCGCCGACCCGGCGCCGGTCGTGCTGACACCGCCACGGGACCTGCAGTCCGCCGACGGGCTGGCCCGCATCATCGCCACGATGCGCGAAAGGTTCGGCGACACCACGGGTTACGAGCTGGCCGTCATGCCCGACGAGGCGGTGCTGGCCCGGCCCGATCCCTCCGACGAGCACTCGAAGCTCATCTACTCGTTCGAGGGAGGGTGGGGCGACCCGTCCACCAGGTCGCGCTCCGACACCGACGACGTCACCGACCTCGCCGCGTTCGATATCCAGGCCGCGGCCGCCGCACTGCAGGCTGCGCCGGCGACACTGCGGATCGCACCGGCCGACGTCAAGGAGACCTTTCTGGACGTTGACCACGTCGCGGATCCTGGCGGGCCTGGCGCGCTGGAGCTGTTGGTGAAGGTCACCATGACCTCCGGCGCGAACGGATGGATCTACCTCGACGGCGCAGGCAACATCAAGCGAGTCGAATATCCGAGCTGACATCTACGATCATCGCCGTGGCGACACGGCAGACACCAGGCACCCGAGCAAAAGACAGCGACCGCACCGACACCTGCCAGGTGCTCGACAGTGCGCTCGCCGAGGGTCAGCTGTCGATGGCCGAGCACGGCGAGCGCGTCAAGGCCGCCACCAACGCCGCCACGCTGGGTGAGCTCCAGTCGTTGGTCGACGACCTTCAGACGGCGAACGCACCCGTCAAACTCCCAGATCTCAAGAAGTCGCGGCGACTTCCCGCGGGCGGCGGCTGGGGCATCAGAATCGCGACAGCGGCGGTGCTCGTGCTTTTCGGCATGGGTATCGGCTGGGGGCTGTACGGCAACACCAGCTCGCCGCTGAGTTTCCAGACCGACCCGGGCGCCAAGTCCGACGGGATACCCGCCAAGGTGCTGACGCCGCCGCGGCAGTTGCACTCGCTGGGCGGCCTGCAAGGGCTCTTCGAACAGATGCGTAAGAAGTTCGGCGACACCACCGGTTTCGAGATGAACATCCGGCCCGACCGCGCGACGCTCTACCGCCCCGACACCGAGGACCCGCGGCGCAAGCTGATGTTCGACTACCGCGGCGGCTGGGGCGACCCCTACTCGACGACCACCGTCGACAGCGACGACCGCGTCGTCGACCTGGCGAAGTTCAACTTCGAGCAGACGATCGCCGTGCTGCGCGGCGCTCCCGAGACGTTGAAGATCCAGCGCAAGGACATCTCCGACTCCTGGATCGACATCGAACCGTCGAAGGACCCGGCGACACCCGACGCGGTGAACATCCGGATCTACATCAGCAGCGAGTTCGGCAGCGGGTTCATCGACCTGGCCCCCGACGGGGCGATCAAGCAGATCAACGAGCCCAGCTAGGTCTGCGGCCGCGTCTGCCGTACCCCCTTGTGTAGCGCGGAATATATCGGGCCGATACTATGAGACGAGGTGTCGGGACGTCGTAGCGACAGGCAAAGGGGGTGGTTCGATGCTGGAGCTCGCGGTGCTGGGTCTTCTGCTCGAGTCGCCGATGCATGGCTACGAGCTGCGTAAGCGGCTGACCGGATTGCTCGGCGCCTTTCGAGCGTTCTCCTACGGCTCGCTGTATCCCGCGCTGCGCCGGATGCAGGCCGACGGGTTGATCATCGAGGACGCTGCGCCGGACGGAACCCCCAAGATGCGCCGGGCTCGCCGGGTGTACCAGCTGACGGACGCGGGCAAGCAGCGCTTCGCCGAGCTGGTGGCCGACACGGGCCCACAGAACTACACCGACGACGGGTTCGGCGTTCATCTCGCCTTCTTCAACCGCACCCCGGCCGAGGCCAGGATGCGGATCCTGGAGGGCCGCCGTCGTCAGGTCGAGGAACGCCGAGAGGGCCTGCGTGAAGCCGTCGCGCGGGCCAGCAGTTCGCTTGACCGCTACACACGCCAGCTGCACCAGTTGGGGTTGGAGTCCAGCGAGCGTGAAGTGAAGTGGCTCAACGATTTGATAGCGGCCGAGCGGGTAGCTCAGGGTCGCGCTGAGCAGCCGTAGAACAAGTGAATTGGATTGAGAGGGAGAACGTCGCCATGACTGGAAACACCGAGGTGCGGGTCGCGATTGTCGGTGTCGGCAACTGCGCATCGTCGCTTGTCCAGGGTGTGCAGTACTACCAGGCCGCTGACGAGAACGCCACGGTGCCCGGCCTGATGCACGTGCGCCTCGGCGCGTATCACGTGCGCGACGTCAAGTTCGTCGCGGCCTTCGACGTCGACGCCAAGAAGGTCGGCTTCGACCTCTCCGAGGCGATCTTCGCGTCGGAGAACAACACCATCAAGATCGCCGACGTGCCGCCCACCAACGTGACGGTGCAGCGCGGCCCGACCCTGGACGGCATCGGCAAGTACTACGCCGACACCATCGAGGTGTCCGACGCCGATCCGGTGGACGTCGTGGCGGCGCTCAAGGAGGCCGAGGTCGACGTGCTGGTGTCCTACCTTCCGGTGGGCTCGGAGGAGGCCGACAAGTTCTACGCGCAGTGCGCGATCGATGCCGGCGTGGCGTTCGTCAACGCGCTGCCGGTGTTCATCGCCTCCGATCCGGTCTGGGCCAAGAAGTTCGAAGACGCCGGCGTGCCGATCGTCGGCGACGACATCAAGAGCCAGGTCGGCGCGACGATCACCCACCGCGTGATGGCCAAGCTGTTCGAGGATCGCGGCGTACAGCTCGACCGCACGATGCAGCTCAACGTCGGCGGCAACATGGACTTCCTCAACATGCTCGAGCGCGAGCGCCTCGAGAGCAAGAAGATCTCCAAGACCCAGGCCGTCACGTCGAACCTGCAGCGTGAGTTCAAGACCAAGGACGTGCACATCGGCCCGTCCGATCACGTCGGCTGGCTCGACGATCGCAAGTGGGCCTACGTGCGGCTGGAAGGCCGCGCCTTCGGCGATGTGCCGCTGAACCTGGAGTACAAGCTCGAGGTGTGGGACTCGCCGAACTCCGCGGGCGTCATCATCGACGCGGTCCGTGCGGCGAAGATCGCCAAGGACCGCGGCATCGGCGGACCCGTCGTGGCCGCTTCGGCCTACCTCATGAAGAGCCCGCCGCAGCAGCTGCCCGACGACATCGCCCGCGCGCAGCTCGAAACCTTCATCGACGAGGGCTGACCCTTTCTCTTTCGCCCAAACCGACATTTGGGCGGAAAAGTGCGAGTGCGAGCCGCCATTTCGTCGATCTCGGCGGGGGCGTTAGATGGGGCCGTGGTCTCTGACGATGAACTGCTGAACCTCGACGAGTTCGGGCTACTGCACGAGAACGCCGAACAGATCGGGCACACCGGCCCGCTGCCATCGGTCTCGCGCATCGAGTCGGACGGCATCAGCGCGCTGAAGTGGGGCGACGAACCACCGCAGGTGGTGTTCCTGCACGGCGGCGGCCAGAACGCGCACACGTGGGACACCGTCATCCTCGGGCTCGGCGTGCCCGCACTGGCGATCGACCTTCCCGGACACGGCCGTTCGGCGTGGCGTGAGGACGGCGACTACGGACCCAGGCTCAACGCCGAAACGCTGCGGCCGCTGCTGCGGCAGTGGGCGCCGAACCCGCGGCTGGTCGTCGGCATGTCGCTCGGCGGGCTGACCGCGCTGCGCATCGCCGCCACCGAACCCGCGCTGGTGCCGGAGTTGGTGCTCGTCGACGTCACCCCGTCGGCGCCCGAGCGCCACGAGCAGATGACCAAGGCCCAACTCGGCGCTGTCGCGCTGGTGCAGGGTGAGCGGACCTTCCCCGACTTCCAGTCGATGCTCGACGTGACCATCGAAGCCTCTCCGCACCGCGACCGGAAATCATTGCGCCGCGGCGTCTTTCACAACTCCAAACGCAACGACGACGGCACCTGGACCTGGCGCTACGACACCTTCCGCGGCGAGAACAAGAAGATGCCCGAGTCGTTCACCGGCCTGTGGGACGACGTCCCGCGAATCACGATGCCCACCACGCTGGTGCGCGGCGCGAACTCGTTCTTCGTCAACGACGAGGATGCCGAGGCGTTCGCCAAGGGCGCCCCGGGTTTTCAGCGCACGCATGTTGTTGCCGACTCCGGTCACTCGGTGCAGGGCGACCAACCGCGCGCGCTCGTCGACATCCTGCGCGGCGTGCTGGGCGACTGAGTTCCCGGCTGTTCACCGAAAGCTTCCGAACTGCTTGCCGAACTCACGTAAGTTGCGGCCATGCCGCTTGTGCCGTTGAACCTCTTTGTCACCCACGACGGAAAGTCCAAGCGCCAGCACATCACCTGCAAATATCGCTGCGGCGACGCCTGCTCCAAACCTGTCCCCAACTCCAGCGACAACGAATACTTCGGCGATATCGCCAAGGCGGTGTCGCGGCGCTCGATGCTGCAGGCCGGCGGCATCGCGGTCCTGGCCGTCGGCGCCGGATCCGCACTCGCCGCCTGTGCGCGCGACGAGGAGAACACCGTCACACCGACGCCGTCGACGCAACCGGCCGCCCAGACGCCACCCGGCATGAAGTTCGAGTCCGTCGCACCCAACAGCACCGACGCCGTCGTCGTCCCCGACGGCTACCAGCAGAGCGTGGTGATGAGTTGGGGCGACCCGATTCTCGACGGTGTGCCGAAGTTCGACGTAAACAACCAGACCGGCGCCGCGCAGCGCGGCCAGTTCGGCTTCAACAACGACTTCGCCGGGCTGTTGCCGATCGATGGGCAGCCGAACCGGTTCCTGTTGGTCACCAACCACGAATACGTGACGCCGGAGTTCATGTTCCCCGGGTACAAGGAGAACGCGCCGACGCAGGAGCAGTTCGACGTCGAAATCGCCGCGATCGGCATGGGCGTAGTCGAGGTCGAGCGGACAGCGGGGGGCGGGCTGAAACCGGTTATAGGCCAATACAATCGGCGCATCACCGCCGACACCCCGATGACGTTGGTGGGGCCGGCCG
>LZSH01000139.1 GCA_001665255.1 Mycobacteriaceae bacterium 1482268.1
GTGGGTGGACTTCGACAACGACTACAAGACCCTGGATCTTTCGTTCATGGAATCGGTGATCTGGGCGTTCAAGCAGTTGTGGGACAAAGGCCTTGCCTACGAGGGCAACCGGGTGCTGCCGTACTGCTGGAACGACGAGACACCGCTGTCCAGCCACGAACTGCGCATGGACGACGACGTCTACCAGAGCCGCCAGGACCCTGCGATCACGGTGGGTTTCCGGATTGCGGGCGGTCCGCTCGACGGCGCGCACCTGTTGGTCTGGACGACGACGCCGTGGACGCTGCCGTCGAACCAGGCCGTCGCGGTTGGACCGGACGTCACCTACGTGCTCGTGCAGGGTTCCGACGATCGGCGCTACGTGCTGGCCCGGGCTCGCCTTGCGGCGTACGCGCGCGAACTCGGCGAAGAACCGGAGATCCTGGCCACGTACTCCGGCGATGACCTGCTCGGCATCCACTACCTGCCGCCCTTCCCGTATTTCGCCGACGCGCCCAACAGCTTTCAGGTGCTTCCCGCCGACTTCGTCAGTACCGACGACGGCACCGGCATCGTGCACATGTCGCCGGCCTACGGCGAGGACGACATGCTCACCGCGCAGGCTGCGGGCATCGAGGCCGTCACACCGGTCGACTCGAAGGGCCGCTTCGATGCGACCGTGCCCGACTACGTCGGCCAGCACGTCTTCGACGCCAACCCACAGATCATCCGCGACCTGAAGAATGGCGTTGGGTCGGCTGCGGTGAACGGCGCTGTACTGCTGCGCCACGAGACCTACGAGCACTCCTATCCGCACTGCTGGCGGTGCCGCAGTCCGTTGATCTATCGCGCGGTGTCGTCCTGGTTCATCAAGGTGAGCGAGTTCCGCGACCGCATGGTTGAACTCAACCAGCAGATCACCTGGTATCCCGAACACGTCAAGGACGGCCAGTTCGGCAAGTGGCTGCAAGGCGCGCGCGACTGGTCGATTTCGCGAAACCGGTACTGGGGCAGCCCGATTCCGGTGTGGAAGTCCGACGACCCGGCGTATCCGCGCATCGACGTCTACGGCAGCCTCGACGAGCTCGAACGCGACTTCGGTGTGCGGCCCACCGACCTGCACCGGCCCTACATCGACGAGTTGACCCGGCCCAACCCCGACGACCCGACCGGCAATTCGACCATGCGCCGCATCGAGGACGTCTTCGACGTCTGGTTCGACTCGGGCTCCATGCCGTACGCCCAGGTTCACTACCCGTTCGAGAACCAGTCGTGGTACGAGACGCACTTCCCCGGCGACTTCATCGTCGAATACATCGGCCAGACCCGCGGCTGGTTCTACACGCTGCACGTGCTGGCCACCGCGCTGTTCGACCGGCCGGCCTTCAAAACCTGTGTGTCACACGGCATCGTGCTGGGCAACGACGGCCAGAAGATGAGCAAGTCGCTGCGCAACTATCCGGACGTGACCGAGGTGTTCGATCGCGACGGCTCCGATGCGATGCGCTGGTTCCTGATGGCGTCGCCGATCCTGCGCGGCGGCAACCTGATCGTCACCGAACAGGGCATCCGCGAAGGCGCACGGCAGGTGCTGTTGCCGCTGTGGAACGCCTATACCTTCCTGGCGTTGTACGCGCCGAAGAAGGGCACGTGGCGCACCGATTCAAATCACGTGCTGGACCGCTACATCCTGGCCAAGCTGGCCGCGCTGCGCGATGACCTCACCGCGTCACTGGACGTCTGCGACATATCCGGCGCTTGCGACCAATTGCGGCAGTTCACCGAGGCGTTGACGAATTGGTATGTGCGACGGTCGCGTTCGCGCTTCTGGGAAGAGGACCCCGACGCAATCGACACCCTGCACACCGTGCTGGAGGTGACGGGCAGGCTGGCGGCGCCGCTACTGCCATTGATTGCCGAGGTGATCTGGCGCGGCGTGACTGGTGAGCGTTCGGTACACCTGACCGACTGGCCCGAAGCCGACCTGCTGCCAAAGGACCCGCAACTGGTTGCGGATATGGACCTGGTCCGCGAGGTCGCATCGGCGGGCTCCTCATTGCGCAAGGCCAAGAAGCTGCGTGTCCGGCTTCCGCTGCCCAAACTCACTGTGGCGGTGGATAATCCGCAGCGACTCGAGCCGTACCGTGAACTGATCGCCGACGAGCTCAACGTCAAGAACGTCGAGCTCACAGACGACATCGCGGCCTACGGCCGCTTCGACCTCACGGTGAACGCGCGCGAGGCAGGTCCACGGATCGGCAAAGACGTACAGGCCGCGATCAAGGCAGTCAAGGCGGGCGAGGGCGTCCTCAACCCCGACGGCACGCTGACTGCCGGCCCAACGATCCTGTTGCCCAACGAGTTCAGCTCGCGACTGGTAGCCGCCGACCCCGAGTTCACCGCGGCACTGCCCGAGGGCATTGGTCTGGTGGTGCTCGACGGCACCGTCACCCCGGAACTGGAAGCCGAGGGCTGGGCCAAGGACCGCATCCGCGAACTTCAGGAATTGCGCAAGTCGACGGGTCTGGACGTCTCAGATCGAATCTCGGTGGTCATGTCTGTTCCCTCTGCTCACGAGGGTTGGGCGCGTACACACCGCGAACTGATCGCCGGCGAAATCTTGGCCACCAGTTTCGAATTCGGCGAGCCCGTCCACGGAAGCGAGATCGGCGACGGCGTGCGGGTGTCGATCGTCAAGGTCTAGCGGCGCAACACGGCGGCGGCCAAAGGCGCGAAGTCCGCGAGAACGTCGCGGATGAAACGGGTGCGCCGGTAGCCGATCGCATGGAGCAGTGGGCCGTGGTCGAAGGCCACCACAACTGTCGCGCCGATCGCGGTCATCCACCAGAAGCCGAAGGCAAACGCCCGCGCCGCAACGCCAGATTGAGCGAAACCCGCCCGCAGCCGCTCAGTCTGGAACGGCACGTGCTTGCGTTCGTCGGCCAGGATGCGGGCGGCGACCGCACGGGTCACGGTGTCCGGACACTGGTGAGCCAGTCCGCTGTAGTAGGACAGCGCGACCACTTCGGCCACCATGAGCACCATCAGCTCGGTGCGTAAGCCCATCAGCCGGCGCAGCCGCACGAACGCCGCGTCGGACCAGTGACTGATTAGCGGCGTGCCACCAAGATGGCCGAGCAGCCGCAGCAGCAGTGCGGCATGCTGCTGCTCTTCGGCGACGAAAAGTTTTACAGCTGCTAGGTATTCGCCGTCCCCAGCACCTTCGGCCTTGCGCAGCAACTCCTGTCCGTCACCGCTCTCGCCGAGCTGGAACCGCCGGACCGACGCGATCAGGGGCCGTCGGACGTCGTCGCCGAGTCGACATGCGGCACCGAAGTCGATGGCGGCGTCGGCGCTGTCGTGGACCGCGTCGTTGCGCTCGAAATGTTCGACCCACCGCGCGAACTCACCCATTGGCAACACGGGCGCCGCGACCGGCGCACACCACGACATCGCCGGGGCAGAGCTGTCTGCCCCGCCGGTTGTCGACTTCGCCGTTGACCGTCACCAGGCCCTCCGCGATGACCGACTTGGCGTCGGCTCCGGAATCGATCAGGCCGGCGAGCTTCAGGAATTGACCGAGTCGGATCGAGGCATCCCGGATGTGAACATCGGACGGTTCGATGCCCGGGCGCGTCATGACGCCAGGCTAGCGCGTGATTGCCGGACGGGACCGCGTTGAGGTAGCGGGTCCATACGATGACGGCATGGGCCGCTGGGTGCTGCACCTCGACATGGATGCGTTCTTCGCGTCGGTCGAGCAGCTGACCCGGCCCACCCTGCGGGGACGACCGGTGCTCGTCGGCGGCCTCGGCGCGCGCGGCGTGGTGGCCGGCGCCAGCTACGAGTCGCGGGTCTATGGTGCGCGGTCGGCCATGCCGATGCATCAGGCGCGCCGCCTGGTCGGCGCCACAGCGGTGGTGTTGCCGCCGCGCGGGGTCGTCTACGGCGTGGCCAGCCGCCGAGTGCTCGACACGGTCCGTGCTGCGGTGCCGGTTCTCGAGCAGCTGTCTTTCGACGAGGCCTTCGCCGAACCCGCCGAGCTGGTAGGCGCGAGCGCGCAGGATGTGGAGGCGTTTTCTGAAGCACTGCGGGGCCGCATCCGCGAGGTCACCGGGCTGGTGGCTTCCGTCGGTGCCGGATCCGGTAAGCAGATCGCAAAGATCGCCTCGGGACTGGCCAAACCCGATGGCATTCGGGTAGTGCGCCGTGACGAGGAACGCGCGCTGCTCGATGCGCTGCCCGTTCGGCGGCTCTGGGGTATCGGTCCGGTCGCCGAGGAGAAGCTGCACCGGCTCGGCATCGAGACCATCGGCGCCTTGGCAGCGTTATCCGACGCGGAAGCCGCCAACATCCTCGGTGGCACCGTCGGGCCTGCGCTGCATTTGTTGGCCAGGGGCATCGACGACCGACCCGTCACCGAGAACGGACCGGCTAAACAGATCAGCGCGGAGTCCACCTTTCCCGCGGATCTGACCACGCTCGACCAGCTGCGCGAGGCGGCGGGCTCGATCGGAGAGCACGCACACCGACGGCTGGAGAAGGACGGCCGTGGCGCCCGCACCGTCACCGTCAAGCTCAAGAAATCCGATATGAGCATCCTGACCCGCTCCGCCACACTGCCTTATGCCACCACAGATGCCGCCACGCTGATCGCAATGGCGCGCAGGCTGCTGCTGAATCCGCTCGACGTCGGCCCGATTCGCCTTGTGGGCGTGGGCTTTTCGGGCCTATCAGAAGTCCGGCAGGAGTCGCTGTTCCCTGACCTGGAGTTGATTGCCGAAGAAGTCGCCGCCACCGGGTTGCCGGAGACCGTCAGCCAAGCCGCGGAGCGGGCGCCTGCCTGGCGGATCGGCGACGACGTCACCCACACCGATTATGGCCACGGCTGGATCCAGGGCGCCGGCCACGGTGTGATGACCGTGCGGTTCGAGACGCGCAGCACGGGGCCGGGTCCCGTCCGTACGTTCGGCGACGACACACCGGACATCGAACGGGCCAATCCGGTGGACAGCCTGGACTGGCCGGATTACGTCGATGGGCTGGCGGCCGAATCAGCCCCAGCGGGCGATGACGTCGTCGACGGGCGAGCCGCTCGCCAGGGCGGCCATCAGTAGCACCCGGGCTTGCGGCGGCCGCAGCCGCGGCACCATCACCGCACCCGCATCGACCAGCGCACGACCGGGCCCATAGCCGGCGCCGACCGAGCCGCCCGGCACCCTAGTCGACACAGCCACCGCCACTCCGTCGCGCCGATGCCGACGCACCGCGTCGATCACGGCGGCTCCGGCGTTGCCCGAGCCGAGGGCTTCGAGCACGATTCCCTCGGCGCCCGCAACCACAAACGCGTCGATAGCGACGCCATCGGCGCCCGGATACGTCGCCACGATGTCCACGCGGGGGGCACCGGCGCTCGGCAACTCACCCAGAAACGGCCGCTCCTTGGTTTTGTGCGGCTCAAATTGCCCGTCGGCCACCGCGCCGACGGAAATACCGTTGAAGCCGCGGGGCGTCGCGGTCTTCTGCAGCCCGAGCGGCTGCCAGACGTTTCCCGCCAGTTCGACCAGCACACCGAGGCCGCGTGCCTGCGGGCTGGCCGCGACGGCCAGCGCGTCGCGAAGATTGTGCGGCCCGTCGGCGTCCGGCGCGTCCGCGCTGCGCAGCGCTCCGGTGAGCACCACCGGAACGGCACCGTCGTAGGTCAGGTCGAGCCAGAGTGCCGATTCTTCCAGCGTGTCGGTTCCGTGTGTGACGACCACACCGCCGACGTCGCCGCGCTGCGCCATCGCGGTGATCGCGGTGCGCATCGCGTCCCAGTCGGCGGGCGTCAGCGCAGAGCTGTCCACCGACATCAGGTCGACGGCCTCAACGTCGAGTCCGGCAACGAGGTCCGCACCGCTGGCCGTGGGCCGCTTCACCCCGTCTTCGCCGGCGCTGCTGGCGATGGTCCCGCCGGTGGTAATGACGACGAGGCGGTTCACGCCCTCATCATTACCAAATCCCGCTTTGGAATGATGGGGGAGTGACAGACGACTCGGCGGGCCCGACGCGAGCAGAACACGGCGAGCCGGTGACCGCCACCGACGACACCGAAGCCAAACCACGACGTCGAATCCGGCTACTTGTGTCGGTGGCCGCCGTCATCCTCGCGCTCGACATCGTCACGAAAGTGTTCGCGGTCAGGCTGCTCACGCCTGGCCAGCCGGTCTCGATCATCGGCGACACCGTGACCTGGACGCTGGTGCGCAATTCCGGTGCCGCGTTCTCGATGGCGACCGGGTACACGTGGGTGCTCACTTTGATCGCCACGGGTGTGGTCGTCGGGATCATCTGGATGGGCAGGCGGTTGGTATCGCCGTGGTGGGCTATCGGGCTTGGCATGATCCTCGGCGGCGCCATGGGCAATCTGGTCGACCGGTTCTTCCGCTCGCCGGGCCCGCTGCGCGGACACGTCGTCGACTTCCTGTCCATCGGGTGGTGGCCGGTGTTCAACGTCGCCGATCCGTCGGTGGTCGGAGGGGCCATCTTGTTGGTGGTGCTATCGCTGTTCGGGTTCGACTTCGACACTCCCGGCAGACGTAAGCCGGAGGAGCCGGAGAGCTCTGCTTCCGTCGACGGTGAGGCCGAACGCTCCTGATGGACACCCGCTCGATGCCGGTACCGGAGGGACTGGCGGGCATGCGCGTCGACGCCGGGCTGGCCCGGCTGCTCGGGCTGTCCCGTACCGCGGCGGCGGCGCTCGCCGAGGACGGCGGCGTGGACCTCGACGGCGCCAGGGTCGGCAAATCGGACCGGCTGACACCGGGCGCATGGCTGGAGGTGCGGCTGCCCGAAGCGCCTGCGCCACCGGAGAATACGCCGGTCGACATCGAGGGCATGACGATCCTGTACTCCGACGATGACATCGTCGCGATCGACAAACCCGCCGGTGTCGCCGCTCACGCCACGGTCGGCTGGCACGGCCCGACGGTACTCGGGGGGCTGGCCGCCGCCGGCTTTCGCATTACCACGTCGGGTATCCATGAGCGGCAGGGCATCGTGCACCGCCTCGACGTCGGCACCTCAGGCGTGATGGTGGTGGCACTGTCGGAGCGCGCGTACACGGTGTTGAAGCGGGCGTTCAAGCAGCGCACCGTCGAGAAGCGGTATCACGCTCTGGTGCAAGGACATCCGGACCCCTCCAGCGGCACCATCGATGCCCCGATCGGCAGACACCGCGGCCACGACTGGAAGTTCGCGGTCATGCAGGGGGGCAGGCACAGCATCACCCACTACGACACGCTGGAAGCCCACCAGGCCGCCAGCCTGCTCGACATCGAGCTGGAAACTGGTCGCACACACCAGATCAGGGTGCACTTCGCGGCGCTGCATCACCCGTGTGCGGGCGATCTGACGTATGGAGCCGATCCGGTCCTCGCGAAAAAGCTTGGCCTGGAACGGCAGTGGCTGCACGCCCGCTCGCTGGCCTTCGCCCATCCGGCCGACGGGCGTCGCATCGAGATCAACAGCCCGTATCCGACCGATCTGCAGCACGCCCTCGACGTACTGCGCGACCACGAACTGTGAACGTCGAACAGCGGCGTTCGGGGCTGTTGTTCGGTGCGGGCGCCTACATCTGGTGGGGGTTGTGCCCCGGCTATTTCCTGTCGCTGCTGCCCGCCACCGCTCCGGAGATACTCGCCCACCGCTTCGTGTGGAGCGCGGTGTTCCTGGTGGTGTTGCTTGCTGTGGTCGGCCGACTCGGTGACCTCCGCAGGCTGAGCGGACGCGCGTGGGCACAGCTGCTGGCTGCGTCGGCGTTCATCGCGCTCAACTGGGGCACATATATCTGGGCGGCGACCCACGGACACGTGGTGGACGCAGCGCTGGGCTACTTCATCAACCCGCTGGTGACGGTGGCGTTGGGGGTGATCATCTTCCGGGAGCGGCTCAACCGATGGCAGCTGCTCGCGTTGGTCCTCGCGGTCATCGCCGTCGGGATCCTCACCGCCGAGGTCGGCGAAGTGCCTTACATCGCACTGATTTTGGCTTTCTCGTTCGGCATCTACGGCCTGATCAAGAAGGTCGTCGAGGCGGACCCTCGTGTCGGGGTCGCGGTGGAGACGCTGTGGGCGCTGCCGGTCGCCGTCGGGTTCATGGTGTGGCTGCAGAGCACCCATCAGGCGCATTTCGTTGAGTACGGGGGCGGCCACACCGCGTTGATGCTCATGGCCGGCCCGGTGACCGCGATCCCGCTGCTGTTTTTCGCCGCAGCCGCCCAACGGCTTCCGATGGTGACCCTCGGGCTGCTGTTCTACCTGAACCCCGGCTTGCAGATGGTCTGGGGAGTCCTGATCGGCCACGAGCCGATGCCCGTCGGGCGGTGGCTGGGCTTCGCGCTGATCTGGCTGGCGTTGGTGGTGTTCACCGCAGATGCGGTGCGGCGGGCACGTCGCGGGACGCAGGAGATGCCGCCGCCTTCTGAAAAAAGTGTGCGATCCGCGGGCGGTCGCGGCTCCTAGTTGGTGACCGCCGCCCATGCGGGGCGGCGACCAACCAAAAGGAGATCATCATGTCCAGCACCCTCAACCGACTCGGCGTCCTCGCATTCACCGGCGCGGCCGCAGGCCTCATCGCTCTGGCCGCTGCCGGAGCTGCCTCGGCCAGCCCGGACACGCCCTACATGCCGGGGGTCCCGTCGATCAACTCCGACACGGTCGCCTTGAACCCGCAGCCGCTGCCCCCGCGCACTGATTGGTCGAAGGTGGCGTTGAACCCGCAGCCGCTGCCGCCGCGGCTATGGCTGCCCCGGCTGGGCTTCTGATGAGCGCTCTCGATCTACTGCGCGGGCCCCTGGGCCGCCAGATGTCGATTCGACGGCGACCGAGTCGTCATAGCGATGCCACAGTCACAATCGACGTCAAGGAGGACACCATGCGGTACTGCCTGTTGATGCACCACCAGGAAGCCGGCGAGATCGGCCTGACCGAAGAGGACATGGCGCCGGCCATGGCCGCCTTCCAGGCCTACGCCGACGACCTGGCGGCGGCGGGAGTGCTTATCGACACCGAGGTGCTCGAACCGGTCATCGCCACCACGACGGTGACCGCGCGCAACGGCGCACCGGAGGTGCAGGACGGCCCGTTCGTCGACACCAAGGAACGCCTCGGGGGCATCTTCGTCATCGAAGTGCCCAACCTGGACGAGGCGCTCAAGTGGGCGCAGCGCAACCCGGCGACCAGTTGGGGTGTCATCGAGATCCGGCCGGTGGCAAGGACATTCGCCGCTGACCGCGGGTGGTACACCCCGTAACCGGGCGGTGAGCGTTTGCACGAAGACCAGGTCAAGCGGCGGGTAGCCGACATCGTTGGCGAGTCCTACGGTCGGCTGCTCGCCGTACTGGCAGCGCCCACCCGTGATATCGCCGCCGCCGAGGACGCGCTGGCCGATGCGCTGGAACGGGCGCTGCAGCGCTGGCCCACCGATGGAATCCCCGCGAGCCCCGAGGCGTGGCTGCTGACCGTCGCTCGTAACCGGCTGCGCGACTTGTGGAAGTCGCACGGCTACCGGATGACCGATCCCCTCGACGAAAACTACGACAGCTCAACAGAAGCCGACGACATGCCCGCGTTACCCGACCGGCGGCTCGAGCTGATGCTGGTTTGTGCCCATCCCGCCATCGCGCCGAACATTCGCACGCCTCTGATGCTGCAGACGGTGCTCGGTGTCGACGCGGCGGCGATCGCAGCCGCCTTCGCGGTGGAACCCGCCACCATGGCGCAGCGCCTGGTGCGGGCGAAGAAGCGCATCCGCGACGCAGGTATCCCGTTCGCGCTGCCCGAGCGCGACGATCTGGCCGCCCGGTTGCCGGCAGTGCTCGAGGCGGTCTACGGCGCGTACGCGATCGACTGGCAACTGACGTCGGACGTCGCGCCGGTCGATACGCTGTCGGCGGAGGCGCTGCATCTGGCACTGGCGCTGACCGACCTGCTGCCCGACGAGCCGGAGGTGCTCGGGCTGGCGGCGCTGGTGTGTCTGTCGGAGGCGCGCAGGGCGGCGCGACGCGATGACGGCGGCCGCTACATTCCGCTCGACGAGCAGGACGCGACGCGCTGGGATGCCGAGCTCATCGCGCGTGGCGAGTACCTTCTGCGAAAGGCTCACGGTTTTGGCAGGCCCGGCCGGTTCCAATATGAGGCGGCGATCCAGTCGGCCCACTGTGCCCGCCCGCCGGACCTCGACGCGCTGCGAAAGCTGTACCGCGCCCTGATGCGGGTCGCGCCATCGCTGGGTGCGGCGGTGGCGCTTGCCGCGGTCGGCGGCCGCCTCGACGGGCCCGATGCCGGGCTGGCCGCACTGGACGCAATCGGGGACCCGGCCGTCGAGCGATTCCAACCCGCGTGGAGCACACGGGCCCGTCTGCTCGCCGAGGCGGGCCGGACCTCGGCCGCAGCGGAGGCCTATCGCACCGCGATCGCGCTGACCACCGATTCCGCCGTCGCCGACTACCTCGGCATACAGCTGCGTTCGTTAGAGCCGTAAGACACGCGTCGCGACACGCCCGTGCTCGTCGGTGGGCGGCCATAGACTGGCGTCCCTATGACCAGTCCGTCTACTCCTCGCACGAGCACTCGCTCCTTCGTGCACCTGCACAACCACACCGAGTACTCGATGCTGGACGGTGCGGCGAAGATCGCTCCGATGCTGGCCGAGGCCCAGCGGCTGGAGATGCCGGCCATCGGCATGACCGACCACGGAAACATGTTCGGCGCCAGCGAGTTCTACAACCTGGCGACAGAGGCGGGGATCAAGCCGATCATCGGTGTCGAGGCCTACATCGCGCCGGGCTCGCGCTTCGACACCAAGCGCATCCTGTGGGGCGATCCCAGCCAGAAGTCCGACGACGTCTCGGGCAGCGGCTCCTACACGCACCTGACAATGGTCGCGGAGAACGCGACCGGTGTGCGCAACCTGTTCAAGCTGTCGTCGCTGGCGTCGTTCGAGGGCCAGCTCGGCAAGTGGTCACGCATGGACGCCGAAATCGTCGCCGAGCATGCCGAAGGGATCATCGCCACCACCGGCTGCCCGTCGGGTGAGGTGCAGACCAGGCTGCGGCTCGGCCACGACCGCGAGGCGCTGGAGTCCGCCGCGAAGTGGCGGGAGATCTTCGGTCCCGACAACTACTTCCTCGAGCTGATGGACCACGGCCTGTCCATCGAACGCCGGGTCCGTGACGGGTTGCTGGAGATCGGCCGCAAGCTGGACATCCCGGCCCTTGCCACCAACGACTGCCACTACGTCACCCGCGACGCGGCGCACAACCACGAGGCGCTGCTGTGCGTGCAGACCGGCAAGACCCTGTCGGACCCCAACCGGTTCAAGTTCGATGGCGACGGCTACTACCTCAAGTCCGCCGCCGAGATGCGGGCGCTGTGGGACGACGAGATCCCGGGCGCGTGCGACTCGACGCTGCTCATCGCCGAACGCGTGCAGTCGTACAAGGAGGTCTGGGAGACCCGCGACCGCATGCCGATCTTCCCGGTTCCGGAGGGGCACGACCAGGCGTCGTGGCTGCGACACGAAGTCGACGCCGGGCTGGCGAGGCGGTTCCCTGCCGGGGTACCGTCGCAATACATCGAGCGCACCGCCTACGAGATCGAGGTCATCTGCGCCAAGGGGTTCCCGTCGTACTTCCTGATCGTGGCCGACCTGGTCAGCTATGCGCGATCGGTGGACATCCGGGTCGGGCCCGGGCGCGGGTCGGCGGCGGGCTCGCTGGTCGCCTATGCGCTGCGGATCACCGACATCGACCCGATCGAACACGGTCTGCTGTTCGAGCGCTTCCTCAACCCCGAGCGCGCGTCGATGCCCGATATCGATATCGACTTCGACGACCGTCGCCGCGGCGAGATGGTGCGCTACGCCGCCGACAAGTGGGGCCACGATCGGGTCGCCCAGGTCATCACCTTCGGCACCATCAAAACGAAAGCGGCGCTGAAGGATTCGGCGCGAATCCACTATGGGCAGCCGGGTTTCGCGATCGCCGACCGCATCACCAAGGCGCTGCCGCCGCCGATCATGGCCAAGGACATCCCGCTGTCGGGCATCACCGATCCGGCCCATGAGCGGTACAAGGAAGCCGCCGAGGTACGCGGTCTGATCGACACCGACCCCGACGTCCGCACCATCTACGAGACCGCCCGCGGCCTCGAGGGCCTGATCCGCAACGCAGGCGTGCACGCCTGCGCGGTGATCATGAGCAGCGAGCCGCTGACCGAGGCCATTCCGCTGTGGAAGCGGCCGCAGGACGGCGCGATCATCACCGGCTGGGACTACCCGTCGTGCGAGGCCATCGGCCTGTT
The DNA here is from genome assembly GCA_001665255.1 of Mycobacteriaceae bacterium 1482268.1. Classification (GTDB taxonomy): domain Bacteria; phylum Actinomycetota; class Actinomycetes; order Mycobacteriales; family Mycobacteriaceae; genus Mycobacterium. The sequence goes on from LZSH01000139.1 coordinate 12,321, forward strand.
GAAAATGGACTTCCTCGGCCTGCGCAACCTGACGATCATCGGCGACGCGCTGGAGAACATCAAGGCGAACCGGGGGATCGAGCTCGACCTGGAGTCGCTGCCGCTTGACGACGGTCCCACCTACGAATTGCTCGGCCGCGGGGACACTCTCGGCGTGTTCCAGCTCGACGGCGGGCCGATGCGCGACCTGCTGCGCCGCATGCAGCCGACGGGGTTCGAAGACGTCGTCGCAGTGATCGCGTTGTACCGGCCCGGGCCGATGGGCATGAACGCCCACAACGACTACGCCGACCGCAAGAACAACCGGCAAGCGATCAAGCCGATCCATCCCGAGCTCGAAGAGCCGCTGCGCGAGATCCTGGCCGAGACTTACGGCCTGATCGTCTATCAAGAGCAGATCATGCGCATCGCGCAGAAGGTGGCGGGCTATTCGCTCGCCCGAGCAGACATTCTGCGTAAGGCCATGGGCAAGAAGAAGCGCGAAGTGCTCGACAAGGAATACGAGGGCTTCTCCGAAGGCATGAAGGCCAACGGCTTCTCGGCAAGCGCGATCAAGGCGCTATGGGACACCGTGCTTCCCTTCGCCGATTACGCGTTCAACAAGTCACACGCCGCCGGCTACGGGCTGGTGTCGTACTGGACGGCCTATCTCAAGGCGAATTATCCCGCCGAGTACATGGCCGGTCTTCTCACGTCGGTGGGCGACGACAAGGACAAGGCGGCGGTCTACCTGGCCGATTGCCGCAAGCTGGGCATCACCGTGCTGCCACCGGACGTCAACGAGTCCGGCCTCAACTTCGCCTCGGTCGGCGAGGACATCCGCTACGGGCTCGGAGCGGTACGTAACGTCGGCGCGAATGTCGTTGCATCCTTGATAAATTCGCGCACCGACAAGGGCAAGTTCATCGACTTCTCCGACTATCTCAACAAAATCGAGATCGGGCCTTGCAACAAGAAGGTCACCGAGTCGTTGATCAAGGCGGGCGCGTTCGATTCGCTGGGTCATCCGCGCAAGGGTCTGTTCCTGGTACACACCGATGCTGTCGAATCTGTGCTGGGAACCAAGAAGGCCGAGGCGATGGGTCAATTCGACCTCTTCGGCGGAGCCGACACCGCTACCGATGCGGTGTTCACCATCAGGGTGCCCGACGAGGAGTGGGACGACAAGCACAAGCTGGCGCTCGAGCGGGAGATGCTCGGCCTTTACGTCTCCGGCCATCCGCTCAACGGCGTCGCGCACCTGCTGGCGACCCAGGTCGACACCCAGATCCCCGCGATCCTCGACGGCGACGTCCCCAACGACGCCCAGGTGCGTGTCGGCGGAATCCTGACCGGCGTCAACAGGCGCGTCAACAAGAACGGGATGCCCTGGGCCTCAGCCCAATTGGAAGACCTGACCGGCGGCGTCGAGGTCATGTTCTTCCCGCACACTTACTCGAGCTATGGCGCGGAGGTCGTCGACGACGCCGTCGTCCTCGTCAGCGCCAAGGTCAGGATCCAGGACGACCGAATCTGCCTGATCGCCAACGACCTTGTGGTTCCGGACTTCTCGAATGCCTCGGCCGATCGGCCGCTGGCGGTGAGCCTGCCGACACGGCAGTGCACCATCGACAAGGTCAATGCTCTCAAGCAGGTCCTCGCGCGCCACCCCGGCACGTCGCAGGTGCATCTGCGGCTGATCAGCGGTGAGCGCATCACGACCCTCGAACTGGACCAGTCGTTGCGGGTCACGCAGTCGTCGGCCCTCATGGGCGATCTCAAAGCGCTGCTCGGGCCCGGCTGCCTGGGTTGAGTTTTGCTCCGAGTGGCCGCTCGGCTTGGGCGAATTCGCGGGAAGCGGACAAAAACGCCCGCGAACCCGCTGCGTATTTGAAGATGGCCGCATGGCTGATATCGCTGTTGTCCCGAGCGTCGACCTGCTCGATCCGACGCTATACCGCAACGGAATGCCGCACGACCTGTATGCCGAGCTGCGTGAGATCGGACCGGTGCTGTGGCATCCCCGAAGTCATGTGGCCGCCTTCGGGAGAGACATCGAATTCTGGGCGGTGATCGGCCATCGGGAAGTCGAGCAGGCAAATCGCGACTGGGAGACCTTCTCGGTCCACGACGGCACAACGATCGTGCCATTCCCGCCGGCCCAGCGCGGCGTCATGTTCGTCACGAAAGACCCGCCCGAATACAACAGGATCCGCCGGCTCATCAGCGCAGGCTTCACGCCGCGGATGGTCGGACGCCTCGAGGAACAGATCCGGGACCGCACCGAGCGGATCCTTGATGACGCTGCCGCGCGCGGCCATGTCGACTTCGTGCCGGACATCGCCTACCAGCTTCCAATGCACGTCATCGCCGACATCGTCGGCATTCCCGAAGATGACCGGCCCGAGGTCTTTCGCCTTACCGACCTGCTCATGCGAGCCACCGACCCGTTTCAGAACATCTCGAAGGAAGCGCAGCGGAAGGCTGAGATGGCGCTCTTCACGTATGCCCACGAACTGAGCGCCTCGAAGCGAGCGAACCCTACCGATGACGTCTGGTCGATCCTTGCCGCGGGCGAGCTCGACGAGTTCGAACTCGATCTGTTCTTCATGGCGCTGACGTTCGGCGGTAGCGAAACCACGAGGAACGCGCTCGCTCAAGGACTAATTGCGCTGCTCGACAATCCCGACCAGCTCGTGACACTTCAGCATGATCCATCGCTGCTCCCGTGTGCGACTGAGGAGATCGTGCGATGGTCGAGCCCAGTGATCTGCTTCGGCCGCACTGTGACTCGTGATGTCGAGCTCGGCGGTCAACATCTGCGTGTCGGTGACCGAGTCGGACTGTTTTATCCGTCCGCAAACAGAGACGACAAGGTGTTCGCAGACCCGTTCCACTTCGACATCCGGCGCTCACCGAACCCCCACCTCGGATTCGGCGGCGGCGGACCACATTTCTGCCTCGGTGCCAGCTTCGCCCGCACGGAGATCCGAGTGATGATCGGTGCGCTGCTGCGCCGTTTCACCGTCATCGAGATCACCAGCGAGCCGGTATGGATGAGTGCAGGACCGGCCGCTGCCGTCGGCGTCGCAGTGCAATCATTACCCGTTCGGCTCGCGTGAGTCTCAGCCCAAAACGTTTACCGCCCTGGATATTACGAGCGCGGCGGTGGACAGGGCGACCATCGCCTGTACGGACATCATCGCCTTCGCCCAGCGCGCCAGCGGCATGGTGTCGGTGGGGGAGAACGCCATCACGTTGGTGACGCTGACGTAGAGGTAGTCGACGAACGTCGGGCGCCAATCCGGTTTTGCCACATTGGGTGTGGCCATTTGCGGAAACATGAAGTCCGGATAGGGGCGTTCGCCCATGTGCCTGGCGTAGGGGCCGCCGCGGTCGAGTTCCCAATACCAGATGCCGAACACGATGATGTTGGTAACAAAGATCGCCGCGCCGCTGCCGAGCAGCACAGCCGCGTCGTTGCTGACCTCACCGGAGATGATGCGTGCATCCAGCACGATGGCGGACAGGGTGTTGTCGACCGTGATCGCCGCCAGCAGCGCCCAGGTGGCATACGTGCTGACCGAGGTTCGTTTTTTCATGGCGCGCGGGTTGACCCGTAGCAGAGTGAGCAGAAGCAGGAGCTCGAGGACCAGCAGCGGCCAGCGGGGCACCAACGTGTAGGTCCTGGAGATGGCGAGCTGCTGCGCCATCACGACGAGCACGGCGATGCGCGCCGGGGTCGCGCTTTCCGGGTCGCCGTGACGAACCCAGGCGGGCACCCGCTTCTCGGCATCGGCCGCGATTTCCTGCGCGAAGCGGATCAGCCGCTCGCGCGGTAGCTCGGATTCTGGTGAACCGTCCATCCACACAGTGTGATTGCCTAGGTTGTCAACCATGAGCACATCCGATCGGCCAGCCACACTTTGTGAAGCCTTCCAGCGCACCGCGGCCGTCGACCCGGACGCGATCGCGCTCCGCACGGTGGGCGGCACTCAGACGCTGACGTGGCGCGATTATTCCGCGCAGGTGCGGCAAGTCGCGGCGGGACTCGCCGCACTCGGCGTACGGCACGGCGACACGGTGTCCTTGATGATGGGCAACCGAGTCGAGTTCTATCCACTCGAGGTGGGCGCCCAGCATGTTGGCGCGATCTCGTTCTCCGTTTACAACACCTTGGCCGCCGAGCAGTTGGTGTATCTGTTCGACAACGCCGACACCAAAGTCATCATGTGCGAGGCGCAGTACGTGGACCGGATACGGGCCAGCGGCGCCGTCATCAAGCACATTGTCTGCCTCGACGGGTCACCCGACGGCACCCTGTCGGTCGAGGACCTCGTCGCCGCCGGCAGCGACGACTTCGACTTCGAGGCGTCGTGGAGGGCCGTGCAAACTGACGACATCGCGACGCTGATCTACACCTCGGGCACCACCGGTAATCCCAAGGGCGTCGAGATGACACACGCCAACCTGCTGTTCCAGGCGAATGTGGTTGACGAGGTGCTCGGTGTGCAGTTCGGGGATCGCACCACGTCGTTCCTGCCGACGGCCCATATCGCCGACCGGATGGGTGCGCTGTACGTGCAGGAGGTGTACGGCACCCAGGTCACCACCGTGACCGATCCCCGGGCGATCGCCGCCGCGTTATCCGATGTGCGGCCGACGACCTGGGGTGCGGTGCCCCGGGTGTGGGAGAAGCTCAAGGCCGCAATCGAATTCGCGGCCGCCAATGAGCCCGATGAGACGAAGCGTATGGGGCTGCAGTGGGGCCTATCGGTGGCGGCGAAGAAGGCACAGTCGCTGGCGGCGGGGGAGCCCTTACCCGACGACGTCGCGGCGGAGTGGGCCCAGGCCGACGAGATGGTGCTGTCGAAACTGCGGGAGAAGCTGGGCCTCGAACAGCTGCGCTGGGCGGTCTCGGGCGCTGCGCCTATTCCCAAGGAGACGCTGGCCTTCTTCCTCGGGCTGGGGATCCCGATCTCGGAGGTGTGGGGCATGTCGGAGTTGAGCTGCATCGCGACCGTCAGCCATCCCGATGACGCGCGGCTGGGCACCGTTGGCAAGCTGGTGCCGGGAATGGAGGGCCGCATCGCCTCCGACGGCGAATTCCTGGTCCGCGGACCGCTGGTGATGAAGGGCTACCGAAAGGAACCCAAGAAGACCGCCGAAGCCGTCGACGCGGACGGCTGGCTGCATACCGGCGACATCCTGCAACAAGACGCCGACGGTTACCTCAAGATCGTCGATCGCAAAAAAGAGCTGATCATCAACGCGGCGGGAAAGAACATGTCGCCGGCCAACATCGAGAACACCATCAAGGCCGCCTGCCCGCTGATCGGCGTGATCCTGGTCATCGGCGACGCTCGCCCTTACAACACCGCGCTGATCGTCCTCGACGCCGAATCCGCGGCGCCGTACGCCGCACAGCGGGGGCTGACAGACGATTCACCGGAGACGCTCGCGGCCGACCCGGATGTGATCTCCGAGATCGCGGCAGGTGTCGCCGCGGGCAACGCGAAGCTGTCGAAGGTCGAGCAGATCAAGCGTTTCCGGGTGCTGCCTACGTTCTGGGAACCGGGCGGCGATGAGATCACGCTGACGATGAAGCTCAAGCGCAAACCGATCCACGAAAAGTACGGCGCCGAAATCGACGAGCTGTACGCCCCAGAGCTGGCCGAAACTGTTCACGAACCGGCTGCCGCGACGAGCGCAGCCCGATGACCTCACGTCACGTCAGCGTGTGGATCGAAGTGGCGCCCGAGGTCGTCTACGCCATCGCCAGCGACCCCGCGCAGCTGCCACGGTGGGCCAGCGGTCTGGCGCAGGCAGCGCTGCGGCAGACCGCCGACGGCTGGGTCGCCGATTCCCCGATGGGCGAGGTGATCGTCGAGTTCGCGCCGGACAACGAGTTCGGCGTGCTCGATCACGTGGTGCGGCTGCCGTCCGGTGAGGCCGTCTACAACCCGTTTCGCGTGATTCCGGCCGGTGCGGGGCAATCCCGCTGCGAGGCGGTCTTCACGGTGCGGCAACGGGCCGGCATGACCGACGAGGAGTTCGAAAAAGACGTGGCGACCGTCGCCGACGACTTGGACCGGCTGCGCCGGCTGGCGGAGGATTAGCGGCGGGAGGCCGCCACGCCGAGCCCGAGCCACACGATCGTGGCCGAGGCGGCGCCGCTGAGGACCGCGGGCGCGGCGCTGGTGGTGACGAGTCCGACCGCGAGCAACACGACGGCGCCGATCAGGAGCGCCACCAGCTTGTAGACCGGCCACGCCACCCCGGCGATCAATACTTCGTCGCGCACCGTCATGCTTTCACGATAGCTCGCAACATTGGTTTCGGACAACCGAAACCCCGGATCGGGGCAGCCCGTTTTCGGTAGCCGACCTAAGGTGAAGACATGCCACTTTCCGGAAAATACGAGCCGAGCACGTCCGAATGGGTCCGCGACCACGTCGAGAAGATCGAGCAGTCCGGCGGGGCTGACGCCGAGCTCAATGGCAAGCCCGTCATCCTGCTGACCACCATCGGAGCCAAAAGCGGCAAAATCCGCAAAACCCCGTTGATGCGCGTCGAGCACAACGGCGAGTACGCCGTCGTGGCATCGCTGGGCGGCGCCCCCAAGAACCCGGTCTGGTACTACAACATCAAGAAGAATCCGCGCGTCGAACTGCGGGACGGCGGCACCACGCGCGAATACGATGCCCGCGAGGTCAGCGGTGACGAGAAGGCGACGTGGTGGCAGCGCGCGGTCGAGGCCTGGCCCGACTACGCCGACTATCAGAAGAAGACCGACCGCGAGATCCCGGTCTTCGTCCTGACGCCCGTCGGCTGACGGCACGTCCCTTTGTGGGCGAAATCTGATTTGGGCAGGAAACCCGCAGATGGCACCATTGATCGGTGTCCGCTGAACTGAGCCAGAACGAGCGCACGTCGCCGCCGGTGTCGGCCGCCGACATCGATGCGGCCGCTCAGCGGATTTCCGATGTGGTCACCCAGACGCCACTCGAGCTCAGCGAACGGCTGTCGGATGCCGTCGGAGCCGCGGTCTACCTCAAGCGTGAAGACCTCCAGGCGGTCCGGTCCTACAAGCTGCGCGGTGCAACGAACCTGCTGCGGCAGCTGTCGGCCGACGACATCGCTGCCGGGGTGGTGTGCTCCTCTGCGGGCAATCACGCGCAGGGCTTCGCGATGGCGTGCCGGACGATGGGGATTCGCGGCCGTGTCTACATCCCCGCCAAGACGCCGAAGCAGAAGCGTGACCGCATCCGCTACCACGGCCGCGAGTTCATCGAGCTGATCGCCGTCGGGAAAACCTATGACGAGGCCGCGGAGGCCGCGCTTGACGATGTCGCACGCACCGGGGCCACGCTGGTACCGCCGTATGACGACCCCCGCACTATCGCCGGGCAGGGCACCATCGCCGTCGAGGTGCTCGACCAGCTCGACGATGAACCGGATGTCGTGATCGTTCCGGTCGGGGGCGGCGGCTGCATCGCCGGCATCACGACCTATCTCGCCGAACGCACCAACCGCTCCTCGGTGTTGGGCGTCGAGCCCGCCGGTGCCGCGGCGATGATCGCCGCGCTCGCCGAAGGTCATCCGGTCACCCTCGATCACGTCGACCAGTTCGTCGACGGTGCGGCCGTGAACCGCGCGGGCGACTTGACCTACGCGGCGCTTGCCGCTGCGGGGGACATGGTTTCGCTGACTGCGGTGGATGAGGGCGCGGTGTGCACGGCCATGCTCGACCTGTACCAGAACGAGGGCATCATCGCCGAGCCCGCGGGGGCGCTGTCAGTTGCCGCTCTGATGGAGGCCGACATCGAGCCGGATTCCACGGTGGTGTGCCTGATCTCCGGTGGCAACAACGACATCTCGAGGTATGGCGAGGTGCTGGAGCGGTCGTTGGTGCACCTCGGGCTCAAACACTACTTCCTTGTCGACTTCCCGCAGGAACCGGGCGCGCTGCGCCGGTTCCTGGACACGGTGCTCGGCCCGAACGACGACATCACGTTGTTCGAGTACGTCAAGCGCAACAACCGCGAGACCGGCGAGGCGCTGGTCGGCATCGAGCTGGGGTCGGCCGCCGACCTCGAGGGCCTGATGAAGCGGATGAAGGCCAGCGACATTCATGTCGAGACATTGGAGCCCGGCTCTGCGGCGTACCGCTATCTGCTCTGACTTGGGGCGACAGCGTCGAGTCCCGCTTCGGTAGCTGCCTGCGGCCGCCGGTTCTAACTGGACAAGCTGCTCGTCGTTGGCGCGGAAGATGGGCTCGAGGGGGACGCTGAATTGTCTTGCCGCTGCGGTGAGCAGCTCGGACCACTGTCGATCGAGTCGCGAAATCCCGCCGCTGCCAGGCCGCGTCAACAGCAGTGCGACCGTCGTACCCGGGGCCATTTCCGCGCCAGGCGCTATCCACAGGCCTGGGTGCGCTGTGGATTACGACTTGACAGTTCGCAAAACCGCGAAAGAATGCCCGCCTAGGCAGGTGGCATCGACGCCGGCAGTTGGCTCATCCCAAGCGATTACGAGTTCTCCGGTTACCGGGACCGTCACCTCGTCGGCGTTCAGGTTACAGGCAATGGCCAGCGAGCCCCGGTGCATGACGATCCAGCGCTGATCCTCGTCGTAGTCGACCCGCATATGATCGAGCCACGGGTCGGCCATGTCGGGTTCAGTCCGCCGCAGTGCGAGAAGACTTTGGTAGATGCGCCGCAGCCGACCATGGTCCCCGTCGTCGATCTCGTCCCAGTTCAGCTTCGACCGCAGGAACGTCTCGGGATCCTGGGGGTCGGGGATTTCGTCGGCGTCCCAGCCGTGCTCGGCGAACTCCTGTTTGCGGCCCTCGGCGGTGGCCCTGGCCAGCTCCGGCTCGGGGTGTGAGCTGAAAAACTGGAAGGGACTCGACGATCCCCATTCTTCGCCCATGAAAAGCATTGCGGTATACGGTGATCCGAGGGCGAGGGCGGCTTTGACGGCGAGCTGACCCGCCGTCAGGTTCTGTGACGGGCGATCACCGACGGCGCGGTTGCCGACCTGGTCATGGGTCAGGGTGTACGCCAGTAGTCGGGTGGCCGGAACCGTCGCGGTGTCCAGTGGACGACCATGGCGCCGGTGTCGGAACGACGAGTAGGTACCCGCATGGAAATAGCCGTGTTTGAGTGTCTGCGCCAGGTTTTCGATCGAACCGAAGTCGCCGTAGTAACCCTGCCGTTCACCCGAAACCGCTGCGTGGATCGCGTGATGGATGTCGTCGTCCCACTGCGCCGTCATCCCGTAGCCGCCGCGGTCTCGGGGCGTGATCAGGCGGGGATCGTTCTTGTCGCTCTCGGCGATCAACGACAGGGGCCGAGCCAATTCCGCCGACAACCGGTCGGTTTCGGCGGCCAGCTCTTCGAGAATGTGGATCGCGGTCGTGTCGACCAGTGCGTGCACGGCATCCAGTCGCAGGCCGTCGGCGTGGAACTCGCGCATCCAGCGCAGCGCGCAGTCGATGATGTAGCGACGCACCTCGTCGGCGTCGGCGTCGGCGATGTTGATCGATTCGCCCCACGGGTTGCTGCCCGTCGACAGGTACGGCCCGAACTTCGGCAGGTAGTTTCCCGACGGGCCGAGGTGGTTGAAGACCGCGTCGATCAGCACGCCCAGCCCGTGGTGGTGGCAAGCGTCGATCAGCCGCACCAGACCGTCGGGGCCGCCGTACGGCTCATGCACGGCGTACCACAGCACGCCGTCATAACCCCAGCCGTGCGTACCGCCGAATGCGTTGACCGGCATGAGTTCGACGAACTCGACGCCGAGATCGACCAGGTAGTCCAGCTTTTCGATGGCCGCGTCGAAGGTACCCGTCGGGGTGAATGTGCCGACGTGCAGTTCGTAGATGGCGCGGCCCTCGATGGATCGGCCCTCCCAGCCGGCGTCGGTCCACGCGTCGGGGGCGGGCCGCCACAGCTGTGAGCGTTCGTGCACACCATCGGGTTGCCGCGCCGACCTCGGATCGGGCAGCACCTTCGGATCGTCATCCAGCACGAACCCGTACCGGGCGTCGGGACGGGCGTCGACGTCGGCGCGCCACCACCCGCCGTCCGACCGGGTCATCTGGTACAGGGTGCCGTCGACGTCCAACTGCACCCGTGTCGGAAGCGGTGCCCAGACGGCGAACTCAGTCATCGACCCGCTCCAACAGCGCCACCGGCAGATCGCTGAAGAGGTCGCCGGGGGGGACGGAGCCGCTGAACCGGCCGTCCCCGAGGCGGCTCTTCCATGTCCCGGCCGGAAACTGCAAAACGGTGTCGCCCCAGCCTGTTTCGGCGAGGAGCGCCGAATGTCGGGTCGCGGCCGTCAGCACCTCGGAGCCACGGACGAACGCCACGAGGTGCGCGGCCGCGGACCCCTCGGCCAGCAGTGGCGTGTAGCTGCCGTCGGTGAAGACGTCGGGCTTCTCGCGGCGCAGCCGCAGGGCCGCGGCGACGACCCGCATCTTCGGATTGCTGTGCGCCGCCAGCGCCTCACGCCGAGCGGCGAAGTCCACCGGCCGCCTGTTGTCGGGGTCGACCAGACTGTCGTCCCACAGCTCGGTGCCCTGATACACGTCTGGCACACCGGGCGCGGTCACCTGGATGAGCTTCTGGCCGAGGCCGTCGCAGCGGGCGTGCTCATCGACCCGGGCCAGCAGGGTCGTCAGCTCGACGGCCAACGGCCCGTCGATCAAGTTGTCGATCCAGCCGTGCACCTCGCCCTCGAACTCGGTGTCGGGGTCGTTCCACGTCGTGTGCACGGCGGCTTCACGGATCGCCTTCTCGGCGTAGGCGTGCAACCGACCGCGCAACTCGTCGGTGACGACGCCGTCGACCGGCCACACTCCGAAGATGTTCTGCCACAGGAATAGCCCGGTCAGCGGATCGGGTGACGGGGTGCGCTGTTCCCAGGCGCGGACGAACTGCGCCCACAGCGAGGGCACCTGGGACAGCACACCGATCCGCGCGCGGACATCCTCGCCGCGCTTGGTGTCGTGCGTGCTCAACGCCGTCATGGCATGAGGCCATAGGGCGGCACGCACCGCGGCCCTGTGATGGAACTCGGCGACGCTCACGCCGAAGCGGTGCGGTTCGCCTCCGACTTCATTGAGCGACACCAGCCGCGGGTCGCGGTAGAACAGGCAGTCCTCCATCGACTTCGCCGTCGCCGCACCGCACAATTGCTGCAGGCGCACGGACGTGGCGCGGTCACTTCCTATCGCAGAAGCCACGATGGCGAGCGGCTCTGCCAATTCTGGGCTGGCGGAGGCGGTTTCGGCCAGCGCTACCGGCAGCACAGATGACAGGTTGCGGTAATCCGATCGGTACACGCCGATACGGCTCAGCAGCGCCGCGACGGCATCGCGCAACTGCGGATGCTTGTAATCGGTTGCGGCAGTGATGGTGCGGCACAGCCGGGACAGCTCGCTGCCCAACGTGTCGGTGACCGCGCGGACCTTGAGTTCGCGGGCGAGTTGCGGCATCGCGCCGTAAGGGGAGCCGGTCGAATCGACGAGGTCGGTGAGCGCGGTGATGCCCGCAGGATCGACGAACACGCCGCCGATCTCACGCAGTGCGTCATAGCCCGTGGTGCCCGCCACGGGCAAGCTCAGATCGAGCGGTTCGTCAACCGCGAGAATCTTCTCGACGACGATCCAGGCATGCGGCCCGGTGATCTCGCGCAGCCACGTGAGGTACCCGGCCGGATCGGAGAGCCCGTCCGGGTGGTCGATGCGAACGCCGTCGACGAGGCCTTCGTCGAACCATCGCTTCACCTCGACGTGGGTGGCGTCGAACACGGCCCGGTCCTCTTGGCGCAGCCCGGCCAGCGACGTGATCGAGAAGAACCGTCGGTAGCCGCAGACCCCGTTGCGCCAGCCGATCAGGCGGTAATGCTGGCGGTCGTGGACTTCTCGCCCGGTGCCGGAACCGGTACCCGGCGCGATCGGATATGCGAGGTCGCCGAGCCGCAGCACGTCCCCGTCGACGATGAGGTCGTCCACGTCGTCGTCGGATCCCAACACCGGCAGCACGATTCGGCCGTCGGCCAGTGTCCAGTCGATATCGAAAAACGAGGCGAACGGCGACTCCCGCCCGTACTGCAGGACGTCCCACCACCACTTGTTCTGCGCGGGCTGATCGACGCCGACGTGGTTGGGGACGATGTCGACGATCAGGCCGAGGCCGCGTGACCGCGCCGCCGCCGACAACCGTGCCAGCCCTTCTGCGCCACCCAGTTCCGCCGACACCGTCGTCGGGTCGGTGACGTCGTAGCCGTGGGTCGAGCCGGCCGCCGCGGTCAGGATCGGCGACAGATAGAGATGCGAGATGCCCAGATCGTCGAGGTAGGGCAGCAGTTCCTCGGCGTCGCCGAACGTGAACGCGTGCCCACTGGCAGTGCCGCGCATCTGAAGTCGATACGTCGACAGCACACGAGAGGCCATGCGTCAGCCGGTCTTACGGAGCACGAGAAGCGATCGAGGTTGCAGCGAGATCTTTTCGCCTGCGGAGACCACGAAATCGGTGTCGCCCTCCGGGTTACCGGTATCGAGGTCGGCGGTCCATTCCTTGGCGTAATTGCCTTGCGGCGCCACGAAATCCTGCTCCTGATCGTGCGCGTTGAAGCACAGCAGGAACGAATCGTCGACCACTCGCTCGCCGCGTTCGTTGGGTGCCGGGATGGCCTCGCCGTTGAGGAACACCGCCACGCACTTGCCGAGCCCGGACCCCCAGTCCTCCGGAGTCATCTCGGTTCCCGCCGGGGTCAACCAGGAGATGTCGCGAACCTGATCGCCGGTGCGGATGGGCTTGCCCTCGAAGAATCGGCGACGACGGAACACGGGGTGGCGCGTGCGCAAGGCGGTCACCTTACGCGTGAACGCCAACTGCTCAGCATTTGATTCACACAGCGACCAGTCCATCCAGCTCATCTCGGAGTCCTGGCAGTAGACGTTGTTGTTGCCCTTCTGGGTACGGCCGATCTCGTCACCGTGCGACAGCATCGGGGTGCCCTGCGACAGCATGAGCGTGCTCATGATGTTGCGCATCTGCTTGGCGCGCAACGCAAGGATGTCCGGGTCGTCCGTCGGGCCTTCGACCCCGCAGTTCCACGACCGGTTGTGGCTCTCACCGTCGCGGTTGTCTTCGCCGTTGGCCTCGTTGTGTTTCTCGTTGTAGGACACCAGGTCGTTCAACGTGAACCCGTCATGGCAGGTGACGAAGTTGATGCTCGCGCTGGGCCGCCGCCCCGTGGCCTCGTAGAGATCCGAGGAGCCGGTCAGCCGGGAGGCGAATTCGCCGAGGGTCGCGGGCTCGCCCCGCCAGTAATCGCGCACAGTGTCGCGATACTTCCCGTTCCACTCCGTCCACAAACCTGGAAAATTGCCCACCTGGTATCCGCCTTCGCCGATGTCCCACGGCTCGGCGATCAGCTTCACCTGGCTGACGACGGGATCCTGCTGCACGAGGTCGAAGAACGCGCTCAGCCGGTCGACGTCGTAGAACTCGCGGGCCAGCGTGGCGGCCAGGTCGAACCGGAACCCGTCGACGTGCATCTCGAGCACCCAGTAGCGCAGCGAGTCCATGATCAGTTGCAGCGTGTGCGGGTGGCGGGCGTTGAGGCTGTTGCCGGTTCCGGTGAAGTCCTTGTAGAACTTCAGGTCGCCGTCGAGCAGCCGATAGTAGGCGGCGTTGTCGATCCCGCGGAAGTTGATCGTCGGCCCCAGGTGGTTTCCCTCGGCGGTGTGGTTGTAGACGACGTCGAGGATCACCTCGATGCCGGCCTCGTGGAACGTGCGGACCATGGTCTTGAACTCGGCGACGGCGCCGCCGGCATGCCTGTTGAAGGCGTACTGGTGGTGCGGGGCGAAGAACCCGAAGGTGTTGTAGCCCCAGTAGTTTCGCAATCCTAGGTCGATCAGCCGATGGTCGTGCATGAACTGGTGCACCGGCATCAGCTCGATCGCGGTGACATTGAGCGACTTCAGGTGTTCGATGATGACCGGATGCGCCAACCCGGCGTACGTGCCGCGCTGTTCTTCGGGAATCGCCGGATGCGTCTGGGTGAGGCCCTTGACGTGCGCCTCGTAGATCACCGTCTCGTGGTACGGCGTGCGCGGCGCGCGATCGGACGCCCAGTCGAAGTATGGGTTGATCACGACGCTCGTCATGGTGTGGCCGAGCGAATCAACCCCGGGCGGAACACCCGTGTCGGCCGGATCCACCTTCACGGCTTCGAGGTCGTAGGAGAACAGCGCCTGGGTGAATTCGAAGTCACCGTGGAAGGACTTGCCGTAGGGATCCAGCAGCAGCTTGCTCGGATCACACCGGTGTCCCGCTGACGGATCCCACGGCCCGTGGACTCGGAAACCGTAGCGCTGCCCGGGCGTGACCGTCGGTAGGTAGGCGTGCCAGACGTAGCCGTCGACCTCGTCGAGGTTGATCCGCTCCTCGCTGCCGTCCTTGGCTATCAGGCACAACTCCACCTTGTCGGCAACCTCGGAGAACAGTGAGAAGTTCGTGCCCGCTCCGTCGTAGGTGGCGCCGAGCGGATACGGGGTTCCGGGCCACACCGTGATCGAGGACATCAGTCGACCTTATCGGCGCCCGGGATCCGACGCGCGGTAGTCACCACCAGTGGGTAGCTACCCCGATCTGACGGCCGAGTTCGTCGGCCATGGTGCGCATATACGTCTTCGAGATGTGGTGAGAGTCGTGGTACAGCAGGACGTTTCCCTCCACGGCGCGGCATACGTCCTTCCGGCAGACGGCATCGCTCATGTCCAGCGGCTTGAGCAATGGGAATTGGTTCACCCACGCCAGCGTCGGATTGGTCTTGGCCAGCACGTCGGAGCGCCTTGTACCGCACGAGATGCCGTTGCCGCCGTCGGCAAGGCAGTCGGCAGGGAAGAACGGCAGGCCCCGGCGCACCAGCCAGGGGGTATCGCGCATCGCCAGAATCGGAATGTTGTTGTCCGACAACATTTGCCAAATCCCGACGTAGGTGCCCGGCATGACATCGCCTGATTTGATGTTCCACGGCCGGGTCGCGGTGGTGAAAAGGTAGTCGGGACGGTCGGCGATGATCCTCTTCATCACCGACTCGTTCCAGGTGTGACACTTCGGGTAGGGCTGGTTGTTGCCCATTACGAGCGGCACCTGTTCGGTGGTCAGCGGACAACCCATCTTCAAGTAGGTCGTCACCTTGAAGTGGTGCAGCCATCCCAGCAGGTCGAGCGCCGTGATCCAGTGCTCGGCGTGTGAACCACCCGCCAACGCGATTGTGCGCTTGGCCGTTTGATCTCCGTAGCTGCAGCTGATGACGTCGACGCTGTCGAAGTCACTGATGCAGCCATCCTCCGTGGTCTCCGGAAGGTCTTTCTTGGCCTCCAGCACGCTGGGGCGCATCGGCGCTTCAGGGACCGGCGCATTGTCGAGCAGCACGTGTGCGCCGGGGTAGTCGTGCGGGTCCAGCTCGACCAGTTCTGCTGCGTTGGCCCGCTGGAGGAAAACGTGTTCGCGCCAGCTGAACGACGTCACGGTCAGGGCCACGCCGAGCGCGGCGACCAGCGAACCCAACACGAGTGTGGGTCGGCGCAGCCGGGCGCGCAGTGGAACATGCACCGAGCGCCCGGTCTCAGAGCGGTAGCGCAGGGGATTTTCCACGTACGTGGTGGTGAGGTACGCCAGCAGCACGGAGACCAGAAGCACGCCTGCTCCGTCGAGGAGACCGACCTGTCGCCGGTCGGAATAGACGAGCCAGAAGATCAGCAGCGGCCAGTGCCAGAGGTACAGCGAGTACGCGATCGAGCCGAGCCACACGAACGGCTTGGTGGCCAGCAGCCGGTTGGGGAACGGCAGGCTTCCGCCGGTGTGCGGGTCGGCCAGCCTGTTGGCGCCGGTGAGGATGAACAGCATGGTGGCGCCGACGGGCACCAGCGTCCATGGCCCGGGAAACTCCTTGACGCCGTCGATCAGCGCGCCGCAGGACAGGATCGCGGCCAGCGCGACCAGGGCCACAGTCGACCGCAGCCACATCGGCCAGCGGATGTAGCCGACCAGCGCGCCGACCAGGGCCCCCAGCAGCAGCTCCCATCCGCGCGCGAAAGTCGAGTAGTACGCGGTCGCCTGATCGGCGTTGTGAGCAAATATCGCGTAGACGAACGACGCGATGGTCAATGCGCTCAGCAGCACAACCAGAGACGCCCGCATGTACTTGCCGAGAACGCGTCGGGACACCAGGACCACCAGGAAGATCAACCCGAGAAGCGTGAGGTAAAACTGGCCCTGGACCGACATGGACCAGATGTGCTGCAGGGGACTGACCGATTCGCCCGCGCGCAGATAGTCCGCGGCCGTGTTCGCCAATTCCCAGTTCTGGTAATACCCGAGGCTCGCCAGACTTTGGTCAGCAAAGGTTTCCCAGCGCGTTTCCGGCTGAACGAGAATGGTCAGAACGCCCGCCGCTGCGAGGACGACGACCAGCGCTGGCAACAGCCGGCGAACCAGCCGCTTCACCTCAGGAACCGGCGACAGCGACGCGCCGGGCATCAGCGCCGCACGCAGCAGACGCCCACCGAAGAAGAAACCCGACAACGCGAGAAAGACGTCCACACCGCCCGAAACACGGCCGAACCAGACGTGAAACACCGCCACGAGGGCGATCGCGATACCGCGAAGGCCGTCGAGATCGTGGCGGTAAAACCCGGATTTGCGGTCCGTCGATGCGCCGCGTGCGAAAGGCCCAGTCGTACGAGCCACCGCCGTACGAGGAGGTGCGAGGGTCATCATGATCGCGGGTCAATCTACCGAAAATAGCTGTGCGACTCATGTTGCCCAGTCGCGGTCGGATTCGCCAGCAAAGGGCTCTGTCACACAAAGGGCTAGGCTCGTTGGCCATGCCCGCGTTGACCCCCGCCGAGATCAGCGCGATCGACGCCGCCCACGTCTGGCACCCGTACAGCACGATCGGGGCGGAGGCGATGCCGCCCCTCGTCGCTGAGGGGGCGAGCGGCGCGCGGTTGACGTTGGTAGGCGCTGACGGCAGGCGCGTCGAGGTGCTCGACGCCATGAGCTCGTGGTGGACCGCGATCCACGGCCACGGCCACCCGTCCCTGGACTACGCCATCGCCTCGCAGCTGGCCAGGATGAACCACGTGATGTTCGGTGGGCTCACCCACGAGCCGGCGGCTCGCCTGGCTCAGCTGCTGGTGGACATCACGCCCGACGGACTGGAAACCGTATTCTTCAGCGACTCGGGCTCGGTCTCCGTAGAGGTCGCTGTGAAGATGGCGCTGCAGTACTGGCGCAGCCGCGACCGTCCGAACAAGCACCGGTTGATGACATGGCGCGGTGGCTACCACGGCGACACGTTCACGCCGATGAGCGTGTGCGATCCCGACGGCGGCATGCACTCGCTGTGGACCGACATCCTGGCGCGTCAGGTCTTCGCCCCGCAGGTACCCGCCGAATACGACCCCGTGTACGTCGCCGCTTTTGAAGCGCAACTGGCCGAGCA
>LZSH01000140.1 GCA_001665255.1 Mycobacteriaceae bacterium 1482268.1
AGCACCGTGCCCGCATTGATGATGAAGTAGCGCAGCAGCGTGAACTCCGTCGGCGACAGCGAGACTGGCTCGCCCGCCTTCCACACCTCGTGGGTGTCCTCGTCGAGCTCGATGTCGGCGAAGGTCAGCCGAGCGGTTCGCGGCTCCTCGCCGCCCTTGCCCGACCGGCGCAGGATCACCCGCAGCCGCGCGACGACCTCTTCGAGGCTGAAGGGTTTGGTGACGTAGTCGTCGCCGCCGAGTGTCAGCCCGGTGATCTTGTCCTGCAAGGTATCGCGAGCCGTGAGGAACAGCGCGGGCGAGTCGATGCCGTCGGCGCGGAGCCGACGCAGGACGCCGAAGCCGTCCATGCCCGGCATCATGACGTCGAGGATGACGGCGTCGGGCCGCACTTCACGGGCCTTGTCCAGCGCGGCGGGCCCGTTCGAGGCGGTGTGAACCTCGAAGCCCTGGAACTTGAGGCTCACCGACAGGAGTTCGACGATGTTGGTCTCGTCGTCGACGACGAGAACGCGGGCCTCTGGAACGGATTCTGGGAGTGCAGCCATGGCCATCGTCCAAATCTCTCCCAATTTCCTGGCAAGAAAGCTGCAGACCCGCTGTCAGCTTCCTGTGAGTCCCATTGTGCTCTCCTGCGCGGCACGGCCGGTAGCCCATAGCTGCGCACATACACTGAGGTGATGAACCTGGCCAAGAACCTGGTCGATCTCGCAGTCGCGCCGGCCCGAATCGGGCGGGCTGCCGCCGAGGCCGGCCTCGACGTCGCCACCGGCGCGGTGGGGCTCGCACAGCGGGCTGTCGGCCAAGCCAACGCGGGAGCCAGGGCGGGCTCGGGTTCGGTGGCCCACATGCTCGGCATCGACGAGGCCGTCGAACGAGCAAACCGGCTGGCCAGGCTGATGGACGAGGACCAGCCGCTGGGCCGCGCGCTGGCGCCCGACGGCCCCGTCGACCGGCTGCTGAAGCCCGGCGGCGTGGTCGACAAACTCACGATGCCTGGCGGCGTGTTGGACCGCCTGACGCAGGAGGACGGTGGGTTGATGCGGGCGATCGAGCCGGGCGGCCTAGTGGACCAACTGCTCGACGAAGAGGGTCTGATCGAGCGCGTGCTGGCCCAGGACGGGCTGGCCGACCGGCTATTAGCCGAGGGCGGGCTGGTCGACAAGCTGACTGCCAGGAACGGTCCGCTCGAGCAGCTGGCCGACGTCGCCGACACCTTGAACCGGCTGACGCCCGGCCTCGAGGCACTGGAGCCGACGATCGAGGCTCTCCGTGAGGCCGTCATCGTGCTGAGCCAGGTGGTCAACCCGCTGAGCAATATCGCCGACCGCATCCCCTTCCCCGGCCGGCGGCCGCGGAGCACCCGGTCTTCCACGCGGTCGGTCACCTCGCAGCGCATCGTCGACGCCGACGAGTGAGCGGATAGACTCAGCCCCCGCAGGCCTCCTTAGCTCAGTGGTAGAGCGTCGCTCTTGTAAAGCGAATGTCATCGGTTCAATCCCGATAGGAGGCTCCACACTTCCGCCTTCTTGTCGGTGGCCGCCCCTAATGTCGCCGCATGAGGCAATGCCGGGGTTGTGGAGCTGAACTCTCAAAGCGCAGCCAAAAGGTCTACTGCGGCAACGCATGCCAGGGGTCAACCCGGAAGGTCACGCTCACGAAACGCTGGCTTGAGACCGGCGAAGCTCGGATCGATGGGCACCAGGGTCACTACATTCGGCAGTATCTCGTCGAGGCCCAGTCAGGCCGCTGCGCGATCTGCGGCAGCGCTGCCACGTGGCAGGGCGTGCCACTCGCGTTCGTGTTGGACCACATCGACGGGGACCCGACGAACAATCGGCGGGAGAACCTGCGGCTGATCTGTCCGAACTGTGACTCGCAGCAGCCGACGTACAAGAGCCGAAACCGCGGCCGCGGTCGCCACTACCGACGACAGCGATACGCCGACGGGCGATCGTACTGAGCAGGAGGTGGCCGGCGGTTGCCATACCCGCCAAATCGCGCGGAACTCCCAGGCCATCGTTAACGCAGCAGCTAAGCTTCGGTTAATCAATTACGAGGTTTTCATGACCGATCCGACTGCCGAATCCCCCGTCGAGTTCACTCAGACTCAAGCGCCGGCATTCACTGCGGACGTAATGGGGGACGCCACCGGAACACCCGAATCGGCGTTTTCCAGTGTCAGCCCGTCCGCCCTCCTAGGCGAGATCGAGGTCGGCCAACAGCTCGACGACTTCGATCTGCTCGTCGAACTCGGGAGTGGCGCATTCGCGCGAGTCTTTCTAGCCCGGCAACGGTCGATGCAACGCCTGCTGGCGGTCAAGATCTCCGCGAACCGCGGCCACGAACCACAAACCCTGGCCCAGCTCGATCACGATTACATCGTCCGCGTCTTTGATCAGCGGATTCTCCGCGACCGGGACTGGCGGCTGCTGTACATGCAATATCTGCCCGGCGGAACCCTGTTCGACCTCCTTCAATCAATACACCAGAAGGCAGGGCCTCCCGAATCCGGTCAGGCGTTGCTCGACGCGGTTGACAACGCACTGGAATCTCGCGGCGAGGCCCGGCCCGCTGAATCGTCGACCCGCATCGAGCTTGCGACGCTTCCCTGGCCCGAGACCGTTGCCTGGCTGGGGAAGCGACTGGCTGAAGCGTTGCACTATGCGACTTCGCGGGGTGTCCTGCACCGCGACATCAAACCCGCGAACGTACTACTCGCCCCCAACGGCACTCCCAAACTTGCGGACTTCAACATCAGCTTCGCCCGCAACGTATCGGGTGCAAGCCCGTTTCAGTATTTCGGCGGCTCGCTGTCCTATATGTCGCCGGAGCAGCTGCGAGCTTGTCAGCCCGGGCACACGCAAGACATGGCAATCCTCGATACCCGCAGCGATATCTACTCGCTCGCGGTCGTGCTGTGGGAACTGCTGACCGGCGTGAAACCGTTCGATGATTCGGCGGCGCAGGCCGCTCGGGCGGACTCGGCCGGATTGGTCGGCGACGTGACAGCGCTCGAGCTCATGCTGACCACACGCACACAAGGAATTTCGTCGGCGGCACTCGCCGCGCTACCCCCAGACTGTCCTGCCGCGCTGCGGAGGGTTCTGTTGAAGGCACTGAACGCTGATCCCGATCAGCGCTGGGCCTCCGGCGCTGAACTCGCCGAACAACTCCAGCTGTGCCTCGATCCGAAAGCTCGCGATCTGGTGGATCCGCCTCCACGAAGTTGGCGGCTGCGGCTGCGGCCGTTCTTCCTACCCATTGCGACCGCGGCAATCCTGATTCCCAACCTGCTGGCCGGCGCCTACAACATCAAGCACAATCAGCTTCTGATCGTCAGCAAGTTGTCCGAGCAGGCCCAGGGTCGGTTCATGCTGGTCACCACACTGGTCAATCTGGTCGCCTTTCCGCTCGGCGCGGCGGTGCTGGTCTATTTGTTTCGCTATATCGCCCTGGTCCCGCGCCGCCTGCGACGTGGACAGCCGGTGCCCGCAGACGACTTGGCCCGAACGCGTCACGACTGCCTCGTCGCGAGTGACCGGATGGTGTTCGTCGTGTTCGGCTTGTGGTTGCTCAGCGCGCTGACCTTTCCCCTCACGATGCAGTTCGCCGCCGGAGGAATTCCCGGCAGGTCTGCGATCCACTTCTCCGGGTCAATCGCACTGTGTGGCGCAATCGCGATCGCGTATCCGTTCTTTCTTTTCACCTTCTACATGGTGCGCAGCGTCTATCCGGAACTGGTGGCGCAGGGACAGACAAATCCGCGGGAGGCCGAACAGCTACGAGCACTCAGCCGTCGACTGCCACGCTATTTGGCGCTCGCGGCCTCAGTGCCACTGCTTGGCATCGTGGCCGTTAGCTTCCTGACCGCCTCCGAAATCGCCGCAATAATCGTGCCGATCAGGGTGGTGTGTATCGGGGGCATTGCGGCATTCGTACTCGTGTACTGGCTGTCGCGCCAGATCGAATCCGACCTGCGAGCGCTCGAGCGGGTGATTCGCCACCGAGCGCTCCACTAGCTTCCGGGCTACTTACCGGACGGATAGGAAACCCTTTTCTTTCACGACTGGAATGTGGCTTCACCGCGATTACGGAACCACTACCTGATTCATCACCATTACCGCATGGCTTCGTACTGGAGCCGGTGACTCGGCAGGAGCGTCGTAACGGTCTACGCCGCAGGTGTTGGAGAAAGGAGTAGCCGAAATGAACGTTGAGCTGATGCAACAGAGCCGGAGGCGCCGGCAGCGGAGCATCCGAGGGAGCGCATGGCAGCCCGGGCGCTACCCCTCTTCCAACCTCGACGCGGGATCGCGCGTTCATGAGCGTGCTGATCATCGCGCTGCCGCCGAAAGCATTCCACCGCAACAGAACCAGGAAGTGACAACGTCATGATGCCCCAGACACCAGGCGCACAAATCGACGAACTGCGCCGTCTACTGCGCGAGTCGGAGCAGCGCCGTCAGGCCGCCGAACTCAAGCTCGCCGATCGCGAGCGCCAACTCGGCACCGCACGTCAGATGATTGCTACCCAAGATCATTGTATCGGCACAATGACTGCCGAAGTTGCGCGCATGCGCGGCGCGGCGACTGCGACCGTAATCAATGCGTACGCGCGCGACTTCCCGAACTTTTTCAAGAGCACCTGCGAGAGCTGACGCCGCCTTGTTCGCGGTTCTTCCCCCCGCCTCGATGCGAGAGGCCGGGGGGTCTTTGCTGCTGACTGAACCCATGCGCTTACCAGACGGATAGGAAACACTTTCCCTTCAAGAGGGGACTCTGGCTTCGCAGCGATTACGGAAGCTTTCCCCGATCACGACGATGATCCCATGACTACATACTGCGAAGAGACGACGATCATTCGCCCCGGCCTGACCCAAGACACGGTCCCGGCCGGCGTTATGCCGCTCCCGCAGAGGCCCCGCCCGGCCCGCACCCACCGGCCAGACCCACGCAGAGACTCTCATCGACCCGACCCGCGTCGACGCGACCGGCGCCCCGAACATCGTGGCACCGACGCGATTTGGACCGGCCACACCCATGTGCTGCCCGAGCCTGTCACGGAGCGGATCGCGCGCAATGATCTGGCGACGTTGGGCACCCGTCAGCACGCCGAACAGGCTGCAGAAGTCGAAGCAGAAGGTCTGGTCGCCCCGCCGGGTGACAACGAGGTGTACTCCTACTTCGGAGCGCAGATGCGATGGGTGCAGCTCCTCCTGATGGCCGCCTACGTGCTCGCGGGATGGAGCCTGCTGCATTTCGCACTCGCGTCGATCACTGTCTTATGGCCCATGCTGATTGTGCTGGGGCTCAACGTGATTGGCACCGTACTTTCGTCGCTGACCAGCTTCAACACCCGGCGGGTGTCGGCGAAGACCCACCGCGCGCTTGTCGAGGGCTGGGTTCCGTCAGGCCCTGCGCCGAGCATCGATGTCTTTCTTCCCACATATGGAGAGGACGTGGCGGTTCTGCGCAACACCTATACACATGTCAAGGCGATGGAGTGGGCCGGCCGGGTCGAGGTCCATGTTCTCGACGACGGCGATCGCGGCGAGGTGCGCGACCTGGCCGCACAGTTCGGTTTCCATTACGTCGTGCGCCCGAACCGTGGGCACCTGAAGAAAGCCGGCAACCTCCAGTACACGTTCGGCCGCACGTCGGGAGACCACATCGTGATCCTGGACGCCGACTTCTGCCCGCGGCCCGATTTCCTGAGGCACTTGGTGCCATACATGGATGACCCGACCGTGGGCATCGTGCAAAGCCCGCAGTACTTCGACAGCGGCGAGAACCTGAACTGGATTCAGCGCACCGCGGGCTCGACCCAGGAGTTGTTCTACCGCTGGATCCTGCCGTCGCGCGACCGGTTCAACGCCGCGATCTGCGTCGGCACCTGCGCGCTGTACCGACGCAAGGCCCTCGAAGCCACCGGTGGATTCGCACAGATCGAGCACAGCGAAGACATTCACACCGGACTGCATTTGATGCAGGCCGGCTTCCAGACCCGCTACGTACCTATCGTGGTCTCACGCGGCTTGTGCCCAGGAGACATGGCGGGCTTCCTCAACCAGCAGTACCGCTGGTGCAACGGGTCGCTCGTCAAGCTGCACAACGCGAAGCTTGACGGCTCCCGGGTGAAAATGACCCTGCGGCAACGGCTTTGCTTCTGGGCCGGCCTGTTCTACTACATCACCACCGCTGTCAACGTCGTCGCGCTCTACCTTCCCGGAATGATCATGGCCGCGTTTTTCCCGACCCAAGTCCAGCCCGCGCAATTCGTGCCCTTCCTCGTCGGACTCTGGGTGTATCTCGTGGTGATACCTCTGGTGTCCAAGAGCCGCTGGCGGTTCGAGGTCCTGCGCCTGCAGATGGCCTATAGCTACGCCCACCTCATCGCGATCATGCACAAACTGCGAGGCCGCTCAGCGGGATGGGTGCCCACCGGGGCGATGAATCGCCCCAATCCACTGGCCCGCAGCATCAGCCGCTTGGGCGTCGTCGCGATCGTGCTGTCGCTCGTGCCGTTCTGGGGCGTGGTCATATACGACATCCACGTATACGGGGTGCGCCAGTACTGGCTGATGGCGATGTTCGTAGGCATTTACACCTATCTCGCGTGGCCGTTGCTTGTCGAATTCCTCAAGATCCTCCTGCCGTCCCTCGGCAAGCTGCGCGGATCCCGGGGGGACGGCGCTGCCGCGCCGGCCGCGACAGACAGCCCCGCACCAACGCGGCGCAATCCGCATCGGATCTCTGCCTATGAGGCGGTGTGCTACACGCTGGCGCTGGCTATGGCAGCGGCCGTCGCGTCCGGGTGGTTCGACTTGATGATCCCGTGGAGCTCCTGAGGTAGACGAGTCACACGCTCGTTTTG
>LZSH01000141.1 GCA_001665255.1 Mycobacteriaceae bacterium 1482268.1
ATCTATGCCACATACGCCGGCGGCGTGCTGTTCGCGCTTCTGGCCTTCGGCCGGTGGTCGGACACCGTTGGCCGCCGGCCACTCCTGCTGGCAGGCACTGTGTTCGCGCTCGGCAGCGCCGCGGTGTTCCTTGCGGCTGACTCGGTGGCGTGGCTGCTGGTGGGCCGGGTGCTGTCGGGACTATCGGCCGGCATCTTCACCGGCACTGCCACCGCAGCGATCATCGAGGCGGCCCCGCCGAAATGGCACAACCGGGCGGCAGCAGTGGCCACGGCGGCCAACGTCGGCGGTCTCGGCGGCGGGCCTCTGCTCGCCGGGCTGCTCGTCCAGTACGCCCCCGACCCTCTGACGCTGACGTTCATCGTGCACATCGGCCTGGTGGTGCTTGCGGCGGCAGCGGTCGTCACCGTCCCGGAAACCTCGGAGCGCACGGGAACCCTTGGGCTGCAACGGCTGGCGGTGCCTGCCGAGGTCCGCGGAGTGTTCGTCATCGCAGCCATCGCCGCATTCGCGGGCTTCGCCGTCACGGGACTGTTCGCGTCGGTGGCGCCGGCGTTCTTGTCTGACGTCGTCGGCATCGGCAACCATGCAGTGGCCGGTGCGGTGGCCTCGGCCGTGTTCTTCGCGTCGGCGGCAACTCAACTGTTCGCCGGACGGATCCCGCCGCAGCGCGCCGTCGTGGTGGGTTGTGCGATCCTCGTTGTCGGCATGGCGATTCTTGCTGGCGCGCTTGCACTTTCTTCGATGTGGGGCCTGCTGGCCGCCGCGATCGTCGGCGGTATCGGCCAGGGCATCTGCTTCAGCCGCGGACTGGCGGCCGTCTCGGAGCTGACGCCGCCCGGCCGGCGCGCCGAGATCAGCTCCGCGTACTTCGTCGTCGCCTACGTGGCGATTTCGCTGCCGGTGATCGGCGAGGGTCTCGCGGCCCACCAGTGGGGATTACGGACTGCAGGTGTCACTTTCGCCGTCGCCGTGGGTGTGTTGGCGGTCGTGTGTCTGGTTGCGATCGTGCTGAGAGAGGCGCGCAAAGCGACCGTCGACGCGATTTGAGTGCTTCTACTCACTACCTCCGGCGCAGGTCACGCCTAGATTTGCGGCATGACCGCTGCAGCGATGTTCCCGAGCCCGGCTGAAGTCGAGGCCAACACTCCCGCTACGCGAGACCGCGCCATCGACGTCATCCGGATCGTGTCGTTAGTTGGCGTTGTCGTGGGTCACACGATCATGGCGACGAGCATCATCCGCGACGACGTCTTCATCTGGAGCAATTTGCTCACCGCCTCCGTCGTCTTTCAGGCGCTGACCTGGGTGTTTCAGATCATGCCGCTGTTCTTCTTCGCCGGCGTGGCGGCCTGCGTGCACAGTTGGCAATGCGGCGAGAGCTGGGGCAACTGGCTGATGCGGCGCTGCACCCGGCTCTATCGGCCGGTGTTCTACTATCTGGCGTTCTGGATTTCCGCGCTCGCGATTCTTCGCTACTTCCTGCCCGAGCACGTCTATGAACCCGTCGCCGGTATCTCAATTCAGCTGCTCTGGTTCCTGGGCGCGTATGTCTGCGTGCTCGCGACCGTTCCGCTGCTGGCCCGCATCACCACCACCGCCCGACTGTTCGGCGCCGTCGCGGGCACATACGCGGTCATCGCGGTGATCGACGCCATCCGGATCAACGTGGACGCGCCGTCCGGCCTTGGCTATCTGAACCTGGTCGCCTGGTTGATCCCCGGAATGCTCGGCGTGGCCTACCGTCGACGTCTTCTCGCTGGGCGTGCGGCGCTGACGCTTGGCCTGGGCATGTTCGTCGTCAACCTTCTGCTGATGTGGGCCGGGCCCTATGAGCTCAGCCTCGTCGGCATCGAAACCCAGCATCTGAAGAACATGACGCCGCCCTCGTTGTTATTGGCCGGCCACGCAATCATGATGTGCGCGTTGGCGATTGCGGCCGCGCCTGCCATCGCGCGGTGGGCGCAGCGGCCGCGGGTGTGGTGGCTGACGGCGATCGGCAATTCAGGGGCGATGACGCTCTACCTATGGCACATCCCGCCGCTGCTGGCGATGCACCTGGTGTTCGACTACTTCGGCTATCCGCGGTACGACGCTGGCGCGGCCGGCTTCGTCGCGCTGAGCATCCTGCAGATGCTCATCATGGCCGCGCTCGTCGCGACGGTGTTCGTCGTTCTGCGTCCGCTGGAGAACAACCCGTTGCCGCTGTGGGACGGCGGCTTCGTGGCGGCGACGGGTACACGCAGTGCCGCCGTCGGCGCCCTGTTGTGCGCGGCGGGTGCGGCGACGCTGGCATCGGTCGGCTGGGGGTTGAAGGGGCCGGGACTCTATTGCGTGGCAGTAATGCTGGCGGCGCTGATCGCGGCGAGGTTGCTGGCCAGTGACCGGCCGAACGCCGCTACGCCGGTCAGCGCCGACAGCCTGCCCGCGAGGGCTTAGTCCGGTCGCCTTAACCGCTCTTGCGACGGAATTCCCGCCGGTTCTCCACCGGTCCGTGCGCCCGCGGCTGCTTCCGGCCGCCGTCCTTGTGGTCGGCTCCGCCGGATGACTGCGCCCTTTTCTTCTCCAGCGCCTCCCGGAACTTCCGCTTGTTGTCGTCTTCCGGTGATTCAGCCATAGCCGCAGCCTAGCGTGGCGTCTGGCGCCCGTCGCACGAATTTTCCGTTGCCGGTGTGGAGCGTCAGCGCATGCCGGGCGGCATCCCGTACAGGTGCGATATCGGCAGCGTCATCACCACACGGCGGTCGTCGACCATGGCCCGGCGGTAGTCGTCCCAGTCGGGATGCTCACCGGCGATGTTGCGGTACAGGGCGATCAACGCTTCGACGGTGTCGTCGTTCTCTGAAGCGGCCGGCGGGGTCAGGATCGCGTTGCCCTCGGCCACCGCATAGGACCAACCGTCGTCAGAGCTGACATGCAGCGACGCCCGTGGGTCACGGCGCAGATTGCGGGTCTTGGCCCGCGGCTCGGTGATCGACGCTTGGATCGTGAGCTTTCGCGGATCGAAGTGATACGACACGTTGGACAGCTGCGGCCTGCCGTCGCGCTTGATGGTGGCCAGCACCCCCAGCGAGTTGTTGCTGATCACCGCGAGCAGCTTGTCGTCGAACACTTGGCGTGTCATCTTCCGAGCCTACGTCGCCCAGCAGCCGATTTACCGGGATACCTACTATGAGCGCATGGCCGTAATCAGCGGTGACATCCTCGATGGCGTCTCGGCGACCACGCTGTGGACGCTGCACAACCGAGCCACCGAGGCCAGACGGCCCGACGGTGCCCTGCGCGATCCCTGGGCGATCACACTCTTCGACTCGATCTCCTACGACTACCTGAAGTTCGGAAAGCCCGACCAGTCGCATGCCCTCCGCGCGGTGGCGTTCGACCGAGAGATGGGCGGATATCTCACGGCGCACCCGAAGGCCTCTGTCGTCGCGCTCGCCGAAGGGCTGCAAACCAGCTTCTGGCGGCTGGACGCCGCAGGCTGCGCCGACGAATTATCCTGGTATTCCATCGATTTGCCCCCGGTTATGGCGTTGCGGGCACAACTGCTTCCGCGCGACGACCGCATCGTCACACTCGCCCAGTCGGCACTCGACCACAGCTGGATGGACCGCGTGGACGATTCGCACGGGGTCTTCATCACCGCCGAGGGCCTGCTGATGTACCTCGACCCCGACGACGCCATCGGGCTGATCCGGGCATGCGCGGCCAGATTCCCCGGCGGCGGGATGATGTTCGACAACATCCCGCCGCTCTTCAGCCGCCGAACATTGAAGGGCCTCAAGCTGTCCGACCGCTACACCGCGCCGCGGATGCCGTTCGCGATGACACCCGATGACGGCGTCGCGTTGGCCGACAGCGTCCCCGGGGTGCGCAGCGCACACGATGTCACCATGGCGTCCGGTCGCGGCATTTTCAGAGTGTTCGCATGGCCGTCGTTTGAGCGGGGATTGTTCCGGCGTTTCCGGCCCAGCATCACGCTGCTGGTGTTCGACGAATGACCCGCTACGCGGCGTTCCTGCGCGGGGTGAATGTGGGCGGCGTCAACCTCAAGATGGCCGACGTGGTGGCCGCGTTCGAGAAGGCCGGTTTCACGAACATCAAGACGATCCTGGCGAGCGGGAATGTGTTGCTGGACAGCCGTTCCGGTGTCGATGCCGTTCGCAAGAAGGCGGAGAAGGCGCTGCGCGACGAGTTTGGTTACGACGCGTGGGTGTTGGCCTATGACCTGGACACCGTGAAGGCGATATCCGAGAGGTACCCGTTCGAACGCGACGTCGAGGGCCACCATAGCTATGTCACGTTCGTCACCGATGCAGATGTGCTCGACGAATTGGCGGCTCTGGCCAACGACGCCGGTCCCGACGAGAAGATCGAGCGCGGCGACGGCGTCGTGTACTGGCAGGTGCCCAACAAGGGCACGCTGGACACCACGATCGGCAAGACGATGGGCAAGAAACGCTATAAGTCGTCGACCACCACGCGCAACCTGCGAACGCTCGACAAGGTGATCAAATGAGCAAGGTAGACGGCTCCGCGCTGAGCGGCGTGTCGGAGACGGCGCTGATGACCCTGCTGGTCCGCGCCAAAGAAGCGCGCAGACCGGATTCGATCATCGATGATCCGATGGCGATCAAACTAGTCGACGAGATCGATTACGACTGGGCCAAGTTCGGCTACACCCGCCGTCAGGACATGGCCCTACGGGCGCTGACCTTCGACAAGTACACGCGCCGCTATCTCGTGGACCATCCGTCGGCCACCGTGGTAGCACTGGCCGAGGGCCTACAGACCAGCTTCTATCGGCTGGACCTGGCCGGTGTCGGACACCAATTCCATTGGCTGACCGTTGATCTGCCGCCGATCATCGAGCTGCGGAAACGGCTGCTGCCGCCGTCGGACCGCGTGTCGGTGTCTGCGCAGTCGGCGCTGGACTACAGCTGGATGGACCGCGTCGACCCGTCCGACGGCGTGTTCATCACCACCGAGGGGCTGCTGATGTATCTGCAGCCGGACGAGGCCCTCGGCCTGATCGCCGAATGCGCCAAACGCTTCCCCGGCGGGCAGATGATGTTCGACCTGCCGCCCGCATTGTTCGCTTCATGGATAAGACGCGGCTCACGCACATCGCTGCGCTACCGCGTGCCGCCCATGCCGTTCACGCTGTCGCCGTCGGAGATCGCAAACCTCGCCACCACCGTGCCCGGAATCCGCGCCGTGCATGATCTGCCGTCAGTGCCGGGCCGCGGCAAAGTGTTGAACTCGTTGATGTGGGCGTTGCAGCGGGTTCCGGCGCTCGACAATGTGCGGCCGGTTATGACCCTGCTCGAATTCGGTTAGTCGAACGCGGCCTCGACGTACTTCAGGGCCTCGTCCTTCTCGACGCCGAGCGCTTTGGCGGCTGTGGCGTAGGTGTGCGCCGCCGTGGCCATCGCCGCGTCTGCCGGGTCGGTACGGGCCACGAAAGTGCCGAAACGACCGCGTGTTTCGAGTATTCCGGCCGATTCCAGCTCGCGGTAGGCACGGGCCACGGTGTTGACCGCCATGCCCAGCTGCCCCGCGAGTTCGCGCACGGTCGGCAACCGTGTACCCGGTGGTAGCCTGCCGCTGCGAATCCCGTCGATGATCTGACTCCGCAGCTGGTCGAATAACGGCTTGCCTGCCCGCGGATCAACCTGAACCCATTCCCCCAAATCGGCCACGTGCCCAGTATCGCCCATCCGCGATAGTTTGGTGGGATGCAGTTGACGGTCCTCAGCGGAGCGGGCATCTCCGCCGAGAGCGGTGTCCCGACGTTTCGTGACGTCGAGACGGGGCTGTGGGCAAAGGTCGACCCGTACGAGATTTCCAGCGAGCAGGGCTGGCGCCGGCACCCGGAGAAGGTCTGGGCCTGGTACCTGTGGCGGCACTACCTCATGCAGGACGTCGCGCCGAACGACGGGCACCGGGCCGTTGCGGCCTGGGAGGACGTCGCCGAGGTCCACGTCGTCACGCAGAATGTCGATAACCTGCACGAACGCGCCGGCAGCCAGCGAGTTCACCACCTGCATGGCAGCCTGTTCGAATTCCGTTGCGACCGTTGCCAAGGCCAATACGGCGGCGAGTTGCCCGCCATGCCCGAACCGGTCGAGACGGTGCCGCCGCCGCGGTGTGAGTGCGGCGGCCTGATCAGGCCCAACGTGGTGTGGTTCGGCGAGCCGTTGCCCGAGGACGCCTGGCAGAACTCGGTGGAAGCAGTCGCCAACGCTGATCTTGTCATCGTGGTCGGGACGTCGTCGATCGTCTATCCCGCCGCCGGCCTGCCCGACCTGGCGCTGGCCAACGGTATTCCCGTGATCGAGGTAAACCCCGAACGCACACCGCTGTCGAGCGCCGCGACCGTCACGGTGCGCGAGTCGGCGGCAACCGCGCTGCCGACGCTGCTGCAGCGACTGCCGTCGCTCCTCGGCTAACCAGCGATTTCGGGCTTGACCGCGCGGCCGATCGTGTACTCCGCGACGGGCGTCGGCAACCACGCCGGCAACGCCGGCTCGCGACGCGCACCCTGCACCGCGAAGCCTGCATCGATGATCGACGCCTCGGTGTCGCGATGGGTGTGGCAGTTACCCATCAACCGCGGCCAGACGGTGGCGTCGGCGACCTTCTGCAGCCGCCCCCGAAAGCCGGAGCTGCCGACATGTTCGAGGAAGCGCAACTGCCCGCCAGGCCGTATGAGCGAATATATTTGCCGCAGAACGCTATCCGGGTCATCGATCGAACACAGCACCAGCGAGCACACGACCGCGTCGAAGGGCTCGCGATCACCCTCGCCGAGAAACTTCTCGACGGTTCCCACGGTCACCGTCACCGGAACCGGTGCCTTTCTCGCCGCTTCGCGCGCCTGCGGCGCCAGCCGTCGCTCGGGCTCGACGGCCACCACCTCGGTCACCGTCGCCGGGTAGTACGCGAAGTTAGTCCCGGTGCCTGCACCCACTTCCAGCACGCGTCCCGTCAGACCCGACAGGTTCTCCCGGCGCATGCGCTGGATCTCTTCGGTTTCGTGGTTCGACAAGAACGTCCACAACCGCGCGAAGAACGGATTGTCGGTGGTATCGCTGTCGGTCACGACTTCCTTTCCGGCCGTTTGCTTTTCAGCAGCCAATCGACGGTCTGCTGAGGGTTGGCGTCGCCGTCGACCAGGCCCAGTACGACGTGGCCCAGACACGCCGCCGACAGCGTCTGGTCGGCGAACCCCTCGGCGTCACCCCACGGCAGGTACGGCTTCGAGATCAACAGCGCCGCAACGCCGTGCGCGGCGGTCAGCAGTTGCAGCGCGACCATGGTCGCATCGCCCGGCGCGTAGACACCTTCCTCGATCAACTTCTCCACGGAGCTTCGCAGGTGTTGGAACGCGGAGCTGTTCAGCGTCATGTCGACGTCGCTGCCGGGACGGCCCTCCCCCATCGTGGCGATGCGGTACAACTCCGGTGTCTGCATGGCGAAGCGGACGTAGGCCAGCCCCTGTGCGCGCAACACCTCGACGGTCGACGGCTGATCCACGACGACCCGCTGCATCTCCTCGTCGAGCTTCTCGAAGTACCGCGCGCACACCGCGTCCAGCAGCGCGTCCTTGTCCGCGAAGTGCAGGTAGATCGAGGGCGGCGTGACGCCGACGCGCTGCGCCACCGAGCGGATCGACACGGCCTTGGCGTGGCCGGTCTCGAGCAGCAACTCGGTGGTGGCGTCGAGGATTTCGTCTCTGAGCTGCTCACCGGATCCGCGGGGCGCGCGCCGTCGCTTGAGGGGCTGTAGGGACATCGTCAACGAGTATCCGTCACCGAAACCGCGGCCCGCTGCGTTTTCTCGGCGGCTGGAAGCAAGTCATCGGCCGACTCGCTGAAGCCGATCCGCTCGTGCAGACGGGCTAGCGGCTTGGGCGCCCACCAGTTCCATCGGCCCAACACGTGCATGAACGCCGGCACCAGCAGCATGCGCACCAATGTCGCGTCGACCAGGATCGCCAACGTCAGGCCGACACCGAACATCCGCATGAACGCCACGTGGGCAGCCATCAGCGCAGCGAACGAGATCGACATCACCAGCGCGGCGGCAGTCACCACGCGTCCGGTGCGGGCGAGGCCCCGAGCGACGGCCTCGTCGTTGTCGGCGCGCGTCCGGCCAGGCGACGACAACCAGTACTCGCGGATGCGGCTGACGAGAAACACCTCGTAGTCCATGGACAACCCGAACGCAATGCAGAACAGCAGCACCGGCATGTTCGCGACCAACGTGCCGGTCGGCGTCGTCCCCAGCGCGCCGAGGTGACCCTCCTGGAAGATCCACACCAGCGCGCCGAACGCCGCGGTCAGCGATAAGACGTTGAGCACCAAGGCTTTCAGCGGCAGGACCACGCTACCCGTCAGCAGGAACAGCAGGATAAACGTGATGGCGGCGATCACCGAGAGCACAACGGGGAGTCGCTCGGTGATACCCGTGGAACTGTCCCGGTTGATCTGGGCGACGCCGGTCAGCTGGACGGGTTTGCCCGCGGGCGTGCTCACCGCTCGCAGTTGATCAAGTTGGGATTCAGAGACATCGGAGAACAGAGGGGCTGTGCTTCCAACGGTCAGAAACGCACTGCCATCCTTCAAACCGGTTGCCGCCGAGGGCGGTCCGGCGGGTGCGCCGTCGACGAAAGTGCCCGTCGGTGACGACACCGACGTGACGTCGGATACGCGCGAGAGATCTGCGGCATACCGGCCGAGGTCCGGCGGGGTGATGCCGCCTGCGTCGGGAATGACAACGGTGACGTTGCGCGCCGAGTCGACGGCGAAGTGGTTGCGCATCTGGTCACCGACTTCGCGGGCCGACAACGAACCGGGCAGCACGCGGTCGTCGGGGAAGCCCCATTTGGCGCCGAGGAACGGTGCACCGAGAATCAACAACAGCACGACGATCGCCACCCCGATCGGAATCGACCGGCGCATAACGAATTTGGTCGACTTGTACCAAAAGTTCTGTTCGACGGGTTTCGGGGTCGGTTCGGGGCGTCCGAGCACTCGTCGGATCAGCCGGCGGACGTCCAGCGCGTCGAGCCGGTCGCCGAGCAGAACGATCGCAGCGGGCGCCACCACGACGGCGGCGAAGGCCGCGAACGCGACCACGGCAATTCCGGCGTAGGCGAAAGACTTCAGGAAGTACATCGGGAACAGCACCATCGCGACCATCGACAACGCGACCGTCATCGCCGAGAACAACACCGTGCGCCCGGCGGTGGCCATGGTGCGGATCAACGCCTCGTCTCGTTCCGACCCGGCGGTCAGCTCGTCGCGGTACCGGCTCACGATCAGCAGCGTGTAGTCGATCGCGAGCGCAAGGCCCAACGCGACGCTCAGGTTCAGCGCGAAGATCGATACGTCGGTCACGAACGTGATGGCATGCAGCACCGCCATCGACCCCAGGATCGCGAAGGCGCCCACGGCCAACGGCAGGGCCGCGGCGAGCAAGCCGCCGAACACCCACACCAGCACCAGGAAGCTCAGCGGGATCGCGATGGACTCCATGAGCAAGAGGTCTTTCTCGCTCTGCCCGTTGATCTGCACATAGATCATCGCCTCACCGCCCGCGCGCACGGTGACGCCGTGGCGGTCGTGGACGAGTCGTTCGGTGAGCTCCTTCGTGTACTTCTGCGCCTCGGTTTCGAC
>LZSH01000142.1 GCA_001665255.1 Mycobacteriaceae bacterium 1482268.1
CCCAAGTTGAACACGTGGCCCACGGCGCCCGCGTCCACCGCCCGGCGGCCGTCTTCGACCACGGCGCGGGCCGCACGTTCGGCCACCGGCAGTCCCGCCAGCAGCACCACGGGGTCGAGGTTGCCCTGCAGCGCGGTGCCTGGCACCACCCGTGCGGCCGCGTCGGTCAGCGAGGTGCGCCAGTCCACGCCGACGACGGGGCTGGCGGCCGGCGCCACCGCCTCCGACATCGCGCCGAGCAGTTCGGCAGTGCCGACACCGAAATGCGTCATCGGCACCGCAGACCCGGCCAGCGCCTCGAACACCCGAGTGCTGTGCGGCAGCACATAGGCGCGGTAGTCGGCCAGCGATAGCGTCCCGGCCCACGAGTCGAACATCTGGATCGCGTCGACGCCCGCCTCCACCTGAACCTTCAGGAACTCCGTGGTGACGTCCGTCAGGGCCGCCATCAGCGCATGCCACATGTCGGTCTCGCCGAGCATCATCGCCTTGGTGCGTTCGTGGTTGCGGCTCGGGCCACCTTCGACGAGATACGACGCCAGGGTGAAGGGGGCGCCGGCGAAGCCGATCAAGGGCACGTCGCCCAGTTCGGCGACCAGCTGGCGCACGGCGGCTGCGACGGGCGCGACGCGGTCACGCTCCAATGGCCTCACCCCGGCCACGTCCGCGGCGGTGCGGATCGGGCGCTCGATGACCGGCCCGACGTCGGGCACGATGTCCAGATCAATGCCCGACGCCCGCAGCGGCACCACGATGTCGGAGAACAGGATTGCGGCGTCCACGCCGTGCCTGCGCACCGGCTGCAGGGTGATCTCGGTGATCAGGTCGGCGTCGAAGCAGGCCTGCATCATCGTGTTCTTGGCGCGCAGCTCCCGATACTCCGGCAGCGAACGTCCCGCCTGTCGCATGAACCACACGGGCACCCGGCTCGGCTTGCGGCCCCCTGCGGCGGCCAGGTACGGGGACTCCGGCAGGTCACGACGGTTATTCATCGCCGTCAATGCTGCCATGCGGGTGTGGCCGGACCCCAATTGCTCGACGTCGCACGCCACTTAGGCCAACGGCAACTGGGCAAAGGGTCGTGTGGTCGGCTGCTCCGAACCGCCCCGCGACTCAACGGTGAACGCCGGCGTCGTCTGCGGTGGTGTCGACACGGCGAATGCACAGGTGTACATGATCGACACGGTGCTGATGCCGCCTGCGAACTGAACGCGCGACGCAAGCGGTGCGACGGGCTGCTGAGGTGCATGTTCACCCCTTCGCACCACCGTGCGTGCGCTCACCCGGTGGTTGCTTCGCAAAAATCGGCGCGCCTGCGCCAAGACCTGGCGAAATGGTCTACCGTCAAGCCGGTGACCACCGCCGAACCGGCTCAGTTCCGGGAAGCGGTCGCGGCGATGAATGCCACCACCGTGCGACCGGAAATCGAGCTCGGCCCGATCCGACCGCCGCAACGCTTGGCGCCGTTCAGCTACGCGCTGGGCGCTGAGGTCCGCCATCCCGAATCGGCCATCGTGCCCGAGCAGTCCGAGGGAGACGCCTTCGGACGGCTGATCCTCCTGCACGACCCCGAGGGTGCCGAAGCCTGGGATGGCACGATGCGCCTTGTTGCCTACGTGCAGGCCGACCTGGACTCCAGCGAGGCAGTCGATCCGCTGCTGCCCGAGGTGGCGTGGAGCTGGCTGGTCGATGCGCTCGAGGCGAACACCGAGAACATCACCGCCCTCGGCGGCACCGTCACCGCAACGACGTCAGTGCGCTACGGCGATATCTCCGGCCCGCCGCGGGCGCACCAGCTGGAGCTGCGCGCGTCCTGGACCGCGACGACGCTGGACCTGGGACCGCACGTGACGGCCTTCTGCGCAGTGCTCGAGCACGCCGCGGGCCTGCCGCCCGCCGGTGTCACTGACCTGAAGTCGCGCACTCGCGCCTGAGATGACCGAAGCCGACTCCGGCGGAGCCGCGCCTGAAGAAGCACCGCGCACGCGAGGGGCACAGGAAACTCCAGAACCCGACGTCACGCCGCTGCTGGCGCCTGCCGACGGGGTTCCGCCGGTGTCGGTGACGCCAACCGAAATACGGGATGCCGCAAGGCTTTTGGCGTCCGGACACGGCCCGTTCGCGGTGGACGCCGAACGGGCGTCGGGCTTCCGCTACTCCAACCGCGCCTACCTCGTGCAGATCCACCGCGACGGCGCCGGCACCGTGCTGATCGACCCGGTCAACCACGGCGCTGACCCGTCGCAGACCCTCGCACCGGTCGCCGAGGTGCTCGCGACCGACGAATGGGTGTTGCACGCCGCCGACCAGGATCTGCCGTGCCTCGCGGAAGTCGGCATGCGGCCGACCAAGCTCTACGACACCGAGTTGGCTGGGCGGCTGGCCGGATACGACCGGGTCAACCTCGCGACAATGGTGGAGCGGTTGCTCGGGCTCGGGCTGAAGAAGGGACACGGCGCCGCCGACTGGTCGAAGCGGCCGCTGCCGCCGGAATGGCTGAACTACGCGGCCCTCGACGTGGAGGTCCTCGTCGAACTCGAGACCGCCGTTGCGAAGGTGCTCGAGCAGCAGGGCAAGACCGAATGGGCTGCCCAAGAGTTCGAGTACCTGCGCACCTTCGAGGGAACGCCGACGCGACGCGATCGGTGGCGACGCACGTCGGGCATTCACAAGGTGCGCGACCGGCGTGCCTTGGCCGCCGTGCGTGAGTTGTGGACGGCCCGTGACGACATCGCCCGACGGCGAGACATCGCGCCGGGCCGTATCCTGCCTGACTCCGCGATCATCAGCGCCGCCACCGCAGATCCCAAGACCGTCGAGGAACTCATTGCGCTGCCCGTCTTCGGCGGCGCCAGGCAGCGGCGCAGCGCGCGGATGTGGCTCGAGGCGTTGAAGCGGGCCCGCGAGAGCGACGCCCCGCCGGAGATCTCCGAACCTCAGAACGGCCCTCCGCCCGCGTCGCGCTGGGCCCGTCGCAAACCCGAGGCGGCCGCCAGGCTGGAAGCGGCCCGCGCCGGGCTGGCCGAATTGGCCGTACGCGTGTCGGTACCCACCGAAAACCTCATCACCCCCGAAGTGGTGCGCCGGCTGTGCTGGGATTGGCAACGGGCGGCCGACACCGAGTCGGCTGTAGAGGATTTCCTGCGCGAAGCCCAAGCGAGGCCGTGGCAACGTCAGCTCGTCGTGCCCGTTCTCGCCGCCGCGCTCGACAGATCCGACTAGGGTCGATTCGGTGGGACTGCTCCTCGGACCGGCGTTGCGACACGTTTCCGACACCACCGCGCTGATCTGGGTGCAGACCGAAAACGCCTGCACTGTCGAGGTTCTCGGCTGCGCTGCGCGGACGTTCGAGGTGCAGAACCACCACTTCGGCCTTGTCGAGGTGACCGGGCTGAGGCCGGGAAGCGTCACCGAATACCAGGTGACGATTGACGGGGCGACGGTGTGGCCCATCGACACCGAACCATTCGCGACCTTCCCCGCAAGCGTCATCCGCACCCGCGGATCGGCGAGTGCGAAGCGACTGCGCGCCATCTTCGGGTCGTGCCGCTACCCCAAAACCGCGGTCAAGAAGATCGAGAAGAAGTTCAAGCGTGACGCGCTGGACTCCTATGCCGCCAGGATGGCCCGCCAGCCGGTCACCGAGTGGCCCGACGCACTGATCCTGCTCGGCGACCAGCTGTACGCCGACGAGCTGCCTCCCGACGAGCAACGCCGCGTCGGCAAGCGCAGGCGCAATCGCCACGGCGACCGACCACCCGACGAGGTGGTCAGCTTCGCCGAGTACGCACGTCTCTACCGGCACTCTTGGGGCGATCCGGAAATCCGCTGGCTGATGTCCACCGTGCCCACGGCGATGATCTTCGACGACCATGACATCCGCGATGATTGGAACACCTCCGGGCGGTGGCGCGCACAGATGGCGAACGTGCCGTGGTGGCGCGACCGTATCCGCGCCGGCCTGGCGTCCTACTGGGTGTATCAGCACCTGGGCAACCTGAGCCCCGCCGAGCTGGAGGGCAACGAGGATTACCAGAAACTCAAGTCTGCCGAGGGTGATACCTGGCCGCTTCTCGCCGAGCTGGCCGAGCGGGCCGACCGTGAGGTCGACTGCACCAAAGGGATCAGGTTCAGCTACCGGTGGGACCTTGGCCGCACCCGGCTGATCATGATCGACTCGCGCAACGGCCGCATCCTCGAGTCGGGTGAGCGGATGATGATCGGCGATGACGAGTTCCGCTGGTTGGAGTCCAGAGCAGAGGAGCATCCGGAGACGTTCGACCATCTGCTCCTCGCCTCGTCGGTGCCGTGGCTGATGCCGCCGGCCATCAGCGACCTGGAGACTCTCAACGAGCGTGCCGCCGACCGGCCGGGCCGGCGCGGCAAAGTCGCCGAAAGATTGCGTCAGGCAGGCGATTTCGAGCACTGGCCAGCGTTCTACAAATCGTTCGTGCGGCTGGCTGAGATGATCGCGCGGGTCGCCGACTCCCCCGACGGCCCGTCGACGATCAACGTGCTGTCCGGCGACGTCCACCACAGCTACGCCGCCCGCGCCGACCTCGAGGGCGTGTCAGCCGACGGGGCAACCGTGCATCAGTTGGTGTGTTCGCCGGTGCACAACTATGTGCCGGCCTTCGTCAAGCCGGCATTTCGGCTCGGCTGGACCGGGCCGGCCGCCGCCGCTGTCCGGTGGTGGGTGCGCGGGCGTGGCGTACCTTCGCCACCGATGACGTGGGCCGACGTCTGCGGTCCCCTCTTCGGTAACACGATCGCCACCGTCGAGATCGACGGCCGCCGCGCGCAGGTGTCCTTCGAGCAACCGCGCACGTCGACGACGCTGGAAGAGGTGGGTCGGGTCTCGCTCAGTCGAGCTGACGACTGATCTCGTGCTCGGAGACCACACTGCCCAGCGCAGCCACCCAGCCGGTCACCTGGCGTGCGATGACCTGATCGGTCAGACCGACCTCGGCGAGCACCTCACCGCGTGACGCCTGCTCCTGGAACTCCTGCGGCAGCCCCACGTCCCGGCACGGCACGTCGATCTCAGCGCGTCTCAGCGCGGCCGACACGGCCGAACCGATGCCGCCGCGGACGCCGTTGTCCTCCACCGTGACCACGAGCTTGTGTGTCTTCGCAAGGCCGCCGATCGCATCGGGAACGGGCAGCACCCAGCGCGGGTCCACCACTGTCACACCGATGCCCTGGTTGCGCAACCGCTCGGCGACCGCCTTCGCCATTGACGCGAACGGTCCGACCGCCACCAGCAGCACGTCGTCGGATAGCCCGTCGGCGGGCACGGCCAGAACGTCGATCCCGTCGCGCCGCTCGATCGCCGGAATGTCTTCGCCGACATCGCCTTTGGGGAACCGTAGGGCGGTCGGCCCGTCGGAGACCTCCAGCGCCTCGCCGAGTTCCTCGTAGAGTCTCGCGGCGTCTCGCGGTGCCGCTACCCGCATACCAGGAACGATGTTGAGCATCGACAGGTCCCACATGCCGTTGTGGCTGGCGCCGTCGGGCCCGGTGACGCCGGAGCGATCGAGCACCAGGGTCACCGGCAGCTCGTGCAGGGCGACGTCCATCATGATCTGGTCGAACGCCCGGTTGAGGAACGTCGAGTAGATCGCCACCACCGGATGCAGGCCGCCCATTGCCAGGCCGGCGGCCGACGTCATCGCGTGCTGTTCGGCGATGCCGACGTCGAACAACCGGTCGGGGAACTTCTGGCCGAATGCCGTCAGGCCCGTCGGCCCCGGCATGGCCGCGGTGATCGCGACGATGTCGCGCCGTCTGGCGGCGTATTTGATCAGTGCCTCGGAGAACGTCGACGTCCAGCCCGGGCCCGGCACCTTCGTCGCCAACCCGGTCTGCGGGTCGATGACGCCGGTGGAATGCATCTGCTCGGCCTCGTCGGCCTCGGCCGGCCCATAGCCCCTGCCCTTGCGGGTGACGACGTGCACGATCACCGGCGCGTTGTAGCCGCGCGCATTGCGCAACGCCACCTCGACGGCGTGCTCGTCGTGGCCGTCGATGGGCCCGACGTACTTCAGGCCGAGGTCGGTGAACATCACCTGCGGGGCGATCGCGTCCTTGATGCCGGCCTTGATGCTGTGCATGCACTGGTAGCAGAACTCGCCGATGACGGGCACGCCGCGAACCGCCTTGCGGCCCTCCTCGAGGACTTTCTCGTAGCCGGGCTGCAAGCGCAGCGCGGCAAGGTGATCGGCGAACCCGCCGATGGTGGGCGCGTAGCTGCGGCCGTTGTCGTTGACGACGATCACGACGGGTCGGCGGGCCGCGGCGATGTTGTTCAGCGCCTCCCAGCACATGCCCCCGGTGAGCGCGCCGTCGCCGACCACGGCGACCACGTGGCGGTTGCGGTGGCCGGTCAGTTCGAACGCCTTCGCCAGCCCGTCGGCGTAGGACAGCGCGGAACTGGCGTGGCTGGACTCGACCCAGTCGTGGTCGCTCTCCGTGCGAGACGGATACCCGGACAGACCGCCCTTCTTGCGCAGTGTGTCGAAGTCGTGGCAGCGGCCGGTCAGCATCTTGTGCACATAGGCCTGGTGGCCGGTGTCGAAGATGATCGGATCGTGCGGCGAGTCGAACACCCGGTGCAGCGCGAGCGTGAGCTCCACGACACCAAGGTTGGGGCCGAGGTGTCCACCGGTTGCAGCGACCTTGTGGATCAGAAACTGACGGATCTCGTCAGCCAGATCACTTAGCTGAGATTGGGTCAGGTGCTGCAGATCAGCGGGCCCGCGGATCTGTTCAAGCATTCCGCCAGTGTACGCACGGCGACACGCCTCAGTCGCGCTGAGCCTGGTAGATATCGGGCACACCGTCGTGGTCGGCGTCGAGCGTCTCCATGGCGTGTATGCGCCGGTAGGCGGCGTTGCGGCTCAGCAAAACCATCGCGGCAAGCAGAGCTGCGACAACGGAGCCGACCAGCACACCGACCTTGATGTCGGCGCCGGGCGCGGTGTAGTGGCCGAAGGCCAATTCGCCGATCAACAGCGACACGGTGAACCCGATCCCGGCCAGCAGCGACACGCCGAACACATCGCGCCATGTCAGGTCCTCGTCGAGGCTGGCGCGCGTGAACTTGGCCAGCAGAAACGCGGTGACAAAGACGCCGAGAGGTTTGCCGATGACCAGGCCCGCGATCACTCCGTCGGTGATCGGGTGCAGCAGTGACGCGCCGAGGCCCGACCAGCCGCCGACGGAGACACCAGCGGCGAGGAAGGCGAAGACCGGCACCGCGCAGCCGGCCGACAGCGGCCGGAACGTGTGCTCGAACCGTTCGGCCGCTGGGCTGCCGTGCCGTCCGAGGACCGGCACTGTGAAACCGAGCAACACCCCGGCAACAGTGGCATGGACGCCGCTGGCATGGACCAGCGCCCACGCGACGGCGCCCAGCGGGATCAGTAACCACCACTGGTAATAGCCGCGTTGGACGGCGAGCGCGAACAAGCCGACCGGAATCACGGCCAGGCCCAGCGGGCCCAGCGAAAGATGATCGGTGAAGAACACGGCGATCACCGTGATCGCCAGGAGATCGTCGACCACCGCCAAGGTGAGCAGGAAGGTTCGCAGCGCCGACGGAAGATGGGTGGACAGCACCGCCAGCACGGCTAGCGCGAATGCGATATCCGTGGCGATCGGTACGGCCCACCCGTCGAGATAATCGGGATGGCCCGCCGCCAGATTGATCGCGATGTAAATGGCGGCCGGCACGACCATGCCGCCAACTGCGGCCGCGATGGGCAGCGCCGCACGGCGCGGATCGCGCAGATCGCCCGCAACGAACTCGCGCTTGAGTTCCAGGCCCACCACGAAGAAGAAGATCGCCAGCAATCCGTCCGACGCCCACGCCGACACACTCAGATTCAAGTGAAGCGTTGACGGTCCGATGACGGTCTCGGAAATCGTGCGGTAGGCCTGTGCCCAAGGCGAATTTGCCCATACCAAGGCAGCGGCCGCGGCAATCAGCAGCAGCACTCCCCCGACCGTCTCCTTGCGGAGGACGTCGGCGAGCCGCTGCGCTTCCCGCCACGAACCGCGTGCGAGAAGACGCAATCCCGTTGGCATTGGCCCGATCCTAAAGGACTGGTGCGAAACAGCCCGTGGGAGTAGATTTCGACTCGGTGCGCCGGGAAGTCGGGTCGGCAGCAAATGGACCGACTCGTGAAAGGCTTCCTGTGAGCACCACTTCGGCCACTCATGGCCGCATCGAACCCGTCGCCGCTATTCGTATCGACCATCTGAGCAAGCGATTTGGCGCGCTCCTCGCCGTCGACGATGTGAGCCTCGACGTTGCAGCCGGCGAAGTGTTCGGCTTCCTCGGCCCCAACGGCGCGGGCAAGTCCACGACGATCCGCGTGCTACTCGGACTGCTGAGACCGACGGCCGGCAGCGCGCAAGTTTTCGGCGTCCCGGTCGGTGACGTCCGTCGAGCGCACCAACACCTGGCCTACGTCCCCGCCGATGTTGCGCTCTGGCCAAACCTGACCGGCGCCGAAATACTCGAACTTCTCGCGAATGTGGGGCCGGGCATCGACCGTCAATACCGCGCCGTGCTCATCGAGCGCTTTCAACTCGATCTCCGCAGACCAGGGAAGACGTATTCGACCGGCAATCGGCAGAAGGTTTCGTTGATCGCCGCGTTCGCCACCCGAGCGCCGCTTCTGGTCCTCGACGAACCGACCAGCGGCCTTGACCCGTTGATGGAACGGGAATTTCGCCGTTGCGTCATCGAGGCCAGGAATCGCGGTCAAACAATTTTTCTCAGCTCGCATCAGCTTGCCGAGGTCGAGGCAGTATGTGACAGGGTCGGAATCCTGCGGGAAGGCCGGCTTGTCGAGATTGACACCGTGGCCGAGCTTCGCCGTCTGCGCCGAACCGTAGTAGAGGCGACCTTCTCCGGCCCCGTGCCTCCACTCGATGATGTGGAAGGGTTGTCGAATATCGAGCCGTTGGACGGCACGCGAATACGGTTCTCGCTATCCGGGACTCCGAGACCTGCGCTGCTCGCGCTGGCATCTGCGGACATCACCACCTTGACCATGCATGAGCCCACACTGGAAGAAATCTTTCTCGACTATTACGGAGCGCCGGCGCGATGACGACGCGGACGCTGGCCATCCGGCAGATACGCCGAGGCGCTCTGATGGTGGCCGTCATTTGCACCGGCATGTCTGCGCTCGTCGCGCTGCAGTATCAGACCATGTTCGCGGGCTCAATCGATTCGTCAGGGCTGCGGGCGCTAGCCGAAAACCCAGCAATCCGAGTGCTTTTCGGGACGCCGCAGGCGCTCGACGATCCGGGTGGGTTCACCGTGTGGCGTACAGGCTTGCCTATTCTGTTGCTCTCGAGTGTGTGGATTCTGCTCTCGGCAACCCGGATCACCCGCGGCGAAGAAGAGGCCGGGCGCTGGGACTCCTTGCTGGCCGGGCGGATCCGAATGGTGGATATGGTCGCCGGCGCCGCGATTGCCTTGATTTCGGCGGCGGGATTGATCGCCATCGGAACTGGAGTTGGCCTGATAGCGGCGGGCACCGACCCCGTCGGGGCCGTGTTCTACGGCACGGCGCTTCTGGGAGTCGTCTCCAGTTTCGCAGGGGCGGGCCTACTTTCGGCTCAAATAATGCCGACCAGGGCGGAGGCCGTCACCCTCACCGTGGCCGCGCTGGGCGTGTGGATGGCCGTGCGAATGCTTGCCGACGGCGTACCGCAGCTGGCCTGGTTGGCGTGGACCACCCCATTCGGTCTCGCAGCGCTCGCCGCACCGTATGCCGACAACCGAGCCGTGCCGCTGGTCGTCTTGGTGATGCTGGCGGCGGGATTGGCCGCCGCGGGTCTGTTCGCGGCACGGCGCCGTGACGTGGGCTTCGGCCTGCTGACGGTC
Organism: Mycobacteriaceae bacterium 1482268.1; assembly: GCA_001665255.1. Taxonomy (GTDB): domain Bacteria; phylum Actinomycetota; class Actinomycetes; order Mycobacteriales; family Mycobacteriaceae; genus Mycobacterium. Next base: position 9,905 of record LZSH01000142.1, read on the forward strand.
TCCACGGGCCGTGACCCTCGCCCCGGTCTCCTGCAGTCGGTTGTGGGATTCGCCATCCGCCGCGCTATCCGTCCGACGGTCGGGTGGATCATCGGTGTCAGTTGCTATTTCCTCTTGCTCGGGGGGCTTATTGCGTCCGTGCTCCAATTCTTCGACAGCAACCGACGTTTCGCCGAGTTAGCCGCGTCGGCCGGTTTCGCAGGTCTTGATTCCGCCGACGGGTTCGCCGCGGCGCTCTTCGCCCTCCTTCCCATTGCGACTGGCCTCTACGGCGTCACCCGACTCGCCGCGATGGTTGCCGACGAGCGGGCCGGCCGGTGGACACCGGTGCTCAGCGCCCCGGTGTCACGAATTCGCCTCCTGTGCATCGAAACCGGGACAGCCGCTGCCGGCGTCGTACTTCTACACATTGTTGCCGGACTGGCCATGTGGTTCGGTGCGGCCCTGACCGGCGCGCCGTTCACAATCGGTGCAGCTTTAGCAGGCGCATTGAACTCGATGCCCATCGGCGGACTGGCGATCGGCGCCGCTGCGTTCGCTGTCGGGTGGCTACCGTTCGGTGTCGTCGCGGTCGGCGCGATACCCGGCGCGGGCGGCTTCCTACTCAACGTCGTCGTACAAAGCTTCCACGCGCCCAGTTGGCTGGTGAACCTGTCCCCGTTCGCCCACCTGGCAGCGGTGCCCAACGCGACGCCGGATTGGGTCAGCATCGGAACCTTTGTCGCCATCACCGCGGCCGCGGTCGCGGTCGGCCTCGTGGGCTTCACACTTCGCGATATAACCGCATGACCGCCCGGGTTCTACGGTGCTGATATGCACGCAGAAGATTTCGTCGAAGACTTCCCGGTGGTGACCGTGGAATCGAATGCGCTTGATGCAGCTCGCATGCTCGCCGAGCATCGGCTGCCAGGCATCGTCGTGACGACCGCTGCCGGAGAGCCCTATGCCGTGCTACCCGCCTCGCAGGTGGTGCGGTTCATCGTTCCCACCTACGTTCAGGACGATCCGTCACTGGCGGGTGTGATCAACGAATCATGGGCCGACAGGGCCGCCGAGAAGTTGAGAAACAAGACGGTGCGGGACGTGCTTCCTGAGCATCTGTTGGACATTCCCTCGGCCAACGCGGACGACACGATCATCGAGGTCGCTGCGCTGATGGCCCAACTGCGGAGTCCGCTGATCGCGGTGCTGAAGGACGGCCGACTGCACGGCGTCATCACGGCATCGCGGCTCCTGGCCGCGGCATTGAGGACCTGACCCGGTATGGCAGTCGTCGCGGTCGCCGTTTTCGTCGTGGCCTATGTGCTCATCGCCAGTGATCGCGTCAACAAAACCCTCGTCGCCCTCGTCGGCGCAGCGTTCGTCGTCGTCCCGGGCATTCTCGAGTCCGCCGATGTCTTCTACTCCCACGAGACCGGAATCGACTGGGACGTCATCTTTCTGCTGCTGGGGATGATGATCATCGTCAGCGTGCTGCGCCAAACCGGTGTATTCGAATACATCGCGATCTGGTCGGTGAAGCGCGCCAAGGGTTCTCCGCTGCGGATCATGATCCTGCTGGTCTTGATCACCGCGTTCGCCTCGGCCCTTCTGGACAACGTGACGACGGTGCTGTTGATTGCGCCCGTCACCTTGCTCGTGTGCGACCGGCTGGTCATCAACCCCGTGCCGTTCCTCATCGCAGAGGTGTTCGCCTCCAATATCGGTGGGGCGGCCACCCTGGTCGGCGATCCGCCGAACATCATCATCGCCAGCCGTGCGGGTCTGACCTTCAACGACTTTCTCGTCCATATGACGCCGATCGTGGTGATAGTGATCGGCGTCTTCATCGCCTTGCTGCCGCGATTGTTCCGCGGATCCTTCGATGTGGACGCCGACCGAGTCGCCGACATCATGTCGCTCGAGGAACGCGAGGCCATCCGCGATCCCAGCCTGCTCGTCAAGTGCGGTGGCGTTCTCGTCCTGGTGTTCGCAGCCTTCATAGCGCATCCGATGCTGCACATCGAACCTTCGATAGTCGCGCTGGTCGGCGCCGGAATCCTCATCCTCATCTCGAGATTGGACCGGACCGACTACCTCGACAGCGTCGAATGGGAAACGCTTTTGTTCTTCGCAGGGCTCTTCATCATGGTCGGTGCGCTGGTGAAAACCGGGGTCGTCGATCAACTGGCACAGTCGGCGATCGATGCAACAGGCGGCGACGCGCTGCTCACCACGATGCTCATCCTGGGCGTTTCGGTGCCAGTGTCAGGAATCATCGACAACATTCCCTACGTCGCCACAATGACGCCGATCGTCAGCGAGCTCGCGGGCGGCCTGACCGATGGCACCGACCCGAACGTGGTGTGGTGGGCGCTCGCGCTCGGCGCCGACTTCGGCGGCAATCTGACGGCTGTCGGTGCAAGTGCCAACGTGGTGATGCTCGGAATCGCGCGGCGCTCAGACAATCCCATCTCGTTCTGGGAGTTCACCCGTAAAGGCGCGATAGTGACGGCGGTGTCCACCGTCGCGTCGGGACTGTACCTGTGGCTGCGGTACTTCGTTCTCGGTTAGGAAGGAAGCGGCGCGGGGGTAGCCATCCAAACTGCGGGCAATCCAACTAACCTTTGTCGGGTGATTGTCGAACGGCAGCACATCGTCGACGCGCCACCCGAGAGGGTATGGGCGCGGGTCGCCACGCCCGAGGGCATCAACGACGAGCTTCGACCGTGGCTGACGATGTCGATGCCGCGCGGCAAGAAATCGCTGACCGTCGACACCGTCCCGGTCGGCGAACCGGTGGGGCGCTGCTGGATGCGATTGTTCGGCGTGCTGCCGTTCGACTACGACAACCTGATGATCGCCGAACTGTGGCCCGGGCGCGGCTTTCACGAGGAGTCGACGAT
>LZSH01000143.1 GCA_001665255.1 Mycobacteriaceae bacterium 1482268.1
GGGCCGGATGGATCAGTATCTGTTGCCCTATTACCGCGACGACCTGGCGGCGGGCCGGATCACCGAAGCGTCCGCGCTTGAACTGCTGCAATGCGTCTGGATTCAGATGTCTCAGGCGACCGAGATCAAGCTGAATCCCGTGGCTGCCGCCGGCACTGAAGGCTTCTCGCAGTTCTCCGATGTCTGCCTGGGCGGTCAGACTGTCGACGGCCGCGACGCGACCACAGAGCTGTCCTATCTGATCCTTGAGTCGGTGCGACCCCTGCAGTTGGTCGCCCCCGATCTGTGCGTCCGGATCCACGCCAACACACCGGAACGCTTTCTGCACGCCGTTGTCGACACCATCAAGGACGGCAAGGGGTATCCGAAGTTGCTCAACGACGAGATGGTGATTCCGTTCTATCTCGCGAATGGTGTCAGCCGCGAGGAAGCCAACGACTGGAACATCTCCGGCTGCTGTGAGAACCGAGTGATCAACCGCGAAACGAATGTCACTGCCAATGGTGGCTTCAACTACGGCTCAGCCGTCGAAATGACCTTCCGCAACGGCAAACTCAAGGTGTTCAAGGATCTACAGTTCGGTCTGCAGACGGGTGATCCACGCGACTGGAGCAGCTTCGAACAGGTATGGACCGCGTTCACAGCGCAACTAGAACACCTCGTCCATCATGCTTTGACCCAGCAATACGTGGCGCTGGAGAAGGCAGGGAACTATTTCGCGTCGCCGCAGACCTCCATGCTGCACGACCTGGCGATGGAGCACTGCCGCGACCTGCACACCCACGGCGACTGGATTCCCGGTGGCCTTGACCATTCCTGTTTGGACAGCCTCGGTAAGGCCACTGCGGTCGACAGCCTGGCCGCCGTCAAGCACCTGGTCTTCGATTCCGAAACGGTGAGCTGGGATCAGCTGCTCGACGCGATCGAGGCCAATTGGGACGGCTACGAGGATATCCGCCAGATGTGTTTGTCGGCACCAAAATACGGCAATGCCATCGACTGGGTCGATGCCATCGCCTACGACATTGACACCTTCATTCTCGACATCCTGCACCGGTATCCGAAACCGAACGGACAGTGCTTCATCCTGCGCTGCATTCCCGTCACGTTTCACGTCCCAGCGGGGAAGGTCACGTGGGCCACACCAAATGGTCGGCCAGCGTATGAGTATTTGTCCGAGGGGATTTCGGCAGCACACGGCATGGATGTCAAGGGTCCGACCGTGGCCATGACCTCGATGGCTCACGGCAGGAACACCAGTTACAAAGAAAAGGGCGGCGAACTGATCAACATGAAGTTCGCACCCGGCAACATCGCCGGGGAGGAAGGTACCCGGCGCCTGATGCAG
>LZSH01000144.1 GCA_001665255.1 Mycobacteriaceae bacterium 1482268.1
GGGTGAGCTCCGCGTTCGGGTACAAGAAGCCGTCGGTGGTGACGAGGTCTACCCGCGGATGGTGCTCCCAGCGGGCCAGTAGTGCCTGCAGCACACGCGCGGTCGTCGACTTGCCGACTGCCACGCTGCCGGCCACTCCGATGATGAACGGCACCGGGCGGTCCGGGCTTTGGTGCGATTCACCCAGGAATTCCGCGGTAGCGGAGAACAACCGCTGACGGGCCGCCACCTGAAGGTGGATCAGACGGGCGAGCGGCAGATAGACCTCTTCGACCTCGAGCAGGTCGATCTTCTCGCCGATGCCGCGGAGTTTGACGAGTTCTTCCTCGGTCAGCTTCAGCGGGGTGGACATGCGCAGCGCGCGCCACTGACTCCGGTCGAACTCCACATAGGGGCTCGGCTCGCTCAGCCGCGGCATGAGGTCAGTCTTGCAGTTAGCGTGGTCGCCATGGACCCCGGCACCCTGATCCGCGAATATCTGCTGCTCGGCCTGCGGTTCGACCGGATCGAGGAAGGCTACGTCGACTCCTTCACCGGTGACCCCGTGCTGCGGGACGCCGTCGCCTCCGAACCCGCGCCCGAGCCCGCTGAGCTGGCCCGCCAGGCCGACCGGCTGTTCGCCGAGCTGCCGAACGTGCCGCGTACGAACGGCTTCGATGATGTCCGCGCCGACTACATCGGCGCACACCTGCGTGCGCTTGCCTGTGCCGGTAAGAAGTTCGCCGGCGAGCCCGTCGGCTTCGTCGACGAGGTCGAGGCCTATTTCGACGTGCAGATCGGCAAGGGTGATCCCGACCGCTACCGCGAGGCGCACCGGCGCCTCGACGAAGCGCTAGGCGGCACGGGCCCGCTGGGCGACCGGATGCGGGCCTACCGGAGCGCTGAGGAGATTCCGCCAGAGCGACTCGAGGAATGCATCCACGCGTTCTCCAGCGCCCTGCGCGACCGAGTCCGTGCCGAGTTCCCGCTGCCCGACGGCGAAACCATCGACTACGAAGTGGTGACCGACAAGCCGTGGTCGGGGTTCAACTACTACCTGGGTGACTATCGCTCGACCGTCGCCGTGAACGCCGACCTGCGCCAGCAGATGTCCAACCTCCCGCGGCTGGTGGCCCACGAGTCCTATCCCGGCCATCACACCGAGCACTGCCGCAAGGAGGCGGGGCTGGTTGCCAAACTCGGCCACGTCGAGCAGACCATCTTTCTGGTCAACACGCCGCAGTGCCTGATGGCCGAGGGGTTGGCGGATTTGGCGCTCTACGTCGCCATCGGCCCTAAATGGGGAGCTTGGGCCGCCGAGATCTACGCCGACCTTGGCCTTCGCTTCGACGGGGAACGGGCTGAGGCCGTGTCCGAAGCGACGGCGGCGCTGGCCGACGTCCGGCAGGACGCCGCGCTGATGCTGCACGACGAACACCGCGACGTCGACGACGTGGCGGCCTTCCTGCGGCGCTGGCTGCTGGTCAACGACGAGCGCGCCAGGCAGTCGCTGAGGTTTTTGGCTTCGCCGCTGTGGCGGGCCTACACCAGCACCTATGTCGAGGGCTACCGATTGCTGCGGGCCTGGCTAGACGACCGGCCCGCAGGCGTCGGCCTCACCGAGCGGTTCGGCAGGCTGCTCGACGAGCCGCTGATCCCGTCAGCGCTGCGCGCCGCGTAGAAACCGCACGTTCGGCGCGATTTCGAGGAGACGTAGGCTGGCAGGCATGGCTGCCGACCCCGTCACCACCACCGCGCCCGCGCCCGGTGCGGAATATGCCGAGACCGCGAGCACCGCGTACCGCGAGATTCTGCAGATCATCGAATCCGTGGAGCCGCGCATCGCCGATGCGACACGCAAAGAGCTTGCCGATCAACGGGATTCGCTCAAACTGATCGCCAGCGAGAACTACGCCTCGCCCGCCGTGTTGCTGACAATGGGCACCTGGCTTTCGGACAAGTACGCCGAGGGCACCATCGGGCACCGTTTCTATGCGGGCTGCCAGAACGTCGACACCGTCGAGTCGGTCGCCGCCGAGCACGCCGAGGCGCTGTTCGGTTCGCCACATGCCTACGTCCAGCCGCACTCCGGCATCGACGCCAACCTCGTCGCCTACTGGGCGATCCTGGCGACCCGCGTCGAGGCGCCCGGCCTGGCCCAAGCGGGCGTCCGCAACGTCAACGACCTCTCCGAGGCCGATTGGGAGAAGCTGCGCAGCCAGCTCGGCAACCAGCGGCTGATGGGCATGTCGCTGGATGCCGGCGGCCACCTCACCCACGGCTTCCGGCCGAATATCAGCGGCAAGATGTTCTACCAGCGCAGCTACGGAACCGACCCGAAGACCGGCCTGCTGGACTACGACGCGCTGGCCGCGGCGGCCCGCGAGTTCAAGCCGCTGGTCCTGGTCGGCGGCTACTCGGCGTATCCGCGGCGGATCAACTTCGCCAAGCTGCGCGAGATCGCCGACGAGGTCGGTGCGACGCTCATGGTCGACATGGCGCACTTCGCAGGTCTGGTCGCGGGCAAGGTGTTCACCGGCGACGAGGACCCGGTGCCGCATGCCCATGTGACGACGACGACCACGCACAAGTCGTTGCGCGGCCCGCGCGGCGGTTTGGTGCTCGCCACGCCGGAGTACGCCGACGCCGTCGACAAGGGTTGCCCGATGGTCCTCGGCGGTCCGTTGTCGCACGTGATGGCCGCCAAGGCAGTCGCGCTCGCCGAGGCGCGTCAACCCGCATTCCAGACCTATGCGCAGCGGGTCGCCGACAACGCCAAGGCATTGGCCGAAGGCTTCTTGAAGCGCGGCGCGACGCTGGTCACCGGCGGCACCGACAACCACATCGTGCTGCTCGACGTGCAGTCGTTCGGGCTGACGGGCCGCCAGGCGGAATCCGCGCTGCTGGATTCCGGCGTGGTCACCAACCGCAACGCGATCCCGAACGACCCCAACGGCGCCTGGTACACCAGCGGCATCCGGTTCGGCACGCCCGCGCTGACCACGCGCGGCTTCGGCGCCGCCGAATTCGACCGGGTGGCCGAGCTGGTGGTCGACGTGCTGACCAACACCGAGGCCGCCGCTGCCTCGTCGGGCCCATCGAAAGCCAAGTACAAACTGGCCGACGGCACCGCCGACCGGGTGCACGCCGCGGCCGCCGAGCTGCTGGCCGCAAACCCGCTGTACCCGGGCCTGACGCTGTAGCCGCGAGACACGCTCCGCCCGATTTCAAAAAGGTGTGAACGTGGGTTACATTTAGTTTCATGGCACAGAAACCTGTAGCTAATGCGTTGACCCTCGAGCTCGAGCCGGTCGTCGCGGAGAACCTGAATCGGCACCTCGAGACCGAGGACATCTGGTTCGCCCACGACTACGTGCCGTTCGACCAGGGCGAGAACTTCGCATTCCTCGGCGGGCGCGATTGGGACCCGTCACAGGTCACGCTGCCCAGACACATCACCGATGCGCTCGAGATCTTGCTCATCCAAAAGGACAACCTCGCCGGCTACCACCGCGAGTTCGTGTTCAGCTTCCTGCTGGAGGACAAGTGGGGCCGCTGGCTCGGCCGGTGGACCGCCGAGGAGCACCTGCATGCGATCGCGCTTCGCAACTACCTCGTCGTCACCCGTGAGATTGATCCGACCGCCAACGAGGACGTCCGCGTCGAGCACGTGATGAAGGGCTATCGAGCCGACACCTACAGCCAGATCGAGCGGCTGGTGTTCATGGCGTTCTACGAGCGGGCCTACGCGGTCTACTGCCGCAACCTCGAAGCGCAGATCACCGAGCCTGTGCTCAATGGACTCATGGGCCGCATCGCCAAGGACGAGGAGCGCCACGAGGAGTTCTTCAGCAACCTCGTCGCACACTTGCTGCGCCACCACCGTGAAGAAACCATCGAGGCGATCGGGCGCCGCGCCGCCGAGCTCGAAGTTGTGGGCGCCGACATCGACGCCTACCAGGACAAGGTGAAGGTCGTCGCCGATGTCGGCATCTTCAACGAAGACACACTGCGCCAGGTGATCTCCGATCGAATCGCGGCGTGGGGTCTGGCCGACGAGCCGCGTTTGCGTCCGCTGGTCAACGGTTAAGTTGCCTAGGGGTTAAACCCCGGCGCGCCTGTTCGGCACGCTTGCCTTCTCGGGAGTAGCGTCGTTCGCGATGGCTAGCGACATGCTCTGCTGTCCGGGCGGTACCGATCGATTCGATTCGAGAGGGCCGGCCCCGGCCCTGAAGCCGCACTGTCCGCCGACAGGTTCGTGTGGGGCCGCATGGACACCCTCGCCTCGAGGAGTGCTACGTGACCGATTCCTCCATCCGGACCTATGTTCTCGACACGTCGGTGTTGCTGTCCGACCCATGGGCATGTACACGATTCGCCGAGCACGAAGTGGTCGTCCCGCTGGTCGTTATCAGCGAGCTGGAGGCAAAACGCCATCATCATGAGCTTGGTTGGTTCGCCCGTCAGGCGCTGCGCCTGCTTGACGATCTACGGCTCGAGCACGGGCGGCTCGATCAGCCGATTCCCGTTGGTACCGAAGGTGGGACGCTGCACGTCGAGCTGAACCACAGCGACCCGACGGTATTGCCCGCGGGCTTCCGGACCGAGAGCAACGACGCTCGGATTCTGACCGTCGCGGCGAATCTGGCTGCCGAGGGCAAGCTCGTGACGTTGGTGAGCAAGGACATCCCGCTGCGGGTCAAAGCCGGCGCGGTCGGTCTGTCGGCCGACGAATACCACGCCCAGGACGTCGTGACGTCGGGCTGGACTGGCATGGACGAGATCGACGTGGCGTCAGAGGTGATCGACCAACTCTTCGCCGAAGGCGAAATCGATTTGGAGTTGGCGCGAGACCTGCCGTGCCACACCGGGATTCGGCTTCTCGGCGCCACCTCGCACGCGCTGGGTCGGGTCAACCCCGACAAGCGGGTGCAGCTGGTTCGCGGCGATAGGGAAGTGTTCGGTCTGCGGGGCCGCTCTGCCGAACAGCGTGTCGCGCTGGACCTGCTGCTCGACGAGTCCGTCGGCATCGTCTCCCTGGGCGGTAAGGCGGGCACCGGCAAGTCGGCGCTGGCGCTGTGCGCGGGCCTGGAAGCGGTGCTCGAACGACGCACGCATCGCAAGGTCGTCGTCTTCCGGCCGCTGTATGCCGTCGGCGGCCAAGACCTCGGGTACCTGCCCGGTAGCGAGAGCGAGAAGATGGGCCCGTGGGCGCAGGCCGTCTTCGACACCCTCGAAGGACTGGCAAGCCCCGCTGTGCTCGAAGAGGTGCTGTCGCGCGGCATGCTCGAAGTGCTGCCGCTGACCCACATTCGCGGTCGCTCCCTGCATGACTCGTTCGTGATCGTCGACGAGGCGCAGTCGTTGGAACGCAACGTGTTGTTGACGGTGCTGTCCCGGCTCGGCGCCGGGTCGCGGGTGGTGCTGACTCACGACGTGGCCCAGCGCGACAACCTGCGCGTCGGCAGGCACGACGGCGTCGCAGCGGTGATCGAGAAGCTCAAGGGCCATCCGCTGTTCGCCCACATCACGCTGCTGCGCAGCGAGCGGTCACCGATCGCCGCGCTGGTGACCGAGATGCTGGAGGAAATCAGCCCCGGCGCCTTGCCGTAATTGTCGAGACTGCGCACAGCGCGCGATTCTCGGCATATCTTCGCCCTGACAGCAGTCTCACGTGGCGGAGGGCGAGATGGCGACCTTCAACAAGATGGACACCGAGCGGCTCCACATGTCACCCGTCCACAAGCGGATACAGATGAACGTCGTCCGCGTCGAACCGGGGGTTGCGGTGCTGACGATGCCGCTCAGCGATGACATCCGCGGTTATTTCGACGGAAGTGTCCACGGCGGAATGCTCGCCACGTTAGCCGACGCGGCCTCGGCCGCCTGCCTCGATGACGCTTACGATTTCCAAACTCACTTCCCGGTCACCACCGATATCCACGTCCGCTACTACCGGCAACCCAAAGGCGGTCCGCTCGTGGCCGAAGCCAAGCTTGTGCACGGCGGCAGTCGGTTGCTGAGCACGGAGTGTTCGGTCATGGACTCGCAAAACCGGGTTCTGATTCGGACAACGGCCACCTTCATGCTTGTGCCCAACCCCAAGCCTCTTTAGCGCGCCACGATCACTCAGGATCGGCCGGTAAGCTGCGGCCGTGCCGAAGCGACGCGACAGCCGGGCCTGGCGCACGGTGGCCGCTGCGGTGGTGCTCGTCATCAGCGCATGCGGGACGGGCCACGACCAAGGCAGCGCCGACGACGTCAACTGCGCGCAGGTGAAATGCGTCGCGCTGACGTTCGACGACGGCCCGGGGCCCTACACCGACCGGCTGCTGAAGATCCTCGAGGACAATGACGCGAAGGCGACGTTCTTCCTGATCGGCAACAAGGTCGCCGCGAATCCCGGCGGTGCCAAACGCATCGCCGAAGCCGGCATGGAGATCGGCAGCCACACCTGGGAACACCCCAACATGACGACCATTCCGCCGGAGTATGTCCCCGCCCAATTCAGCAAGGCCAGCGACGCCATCGAGGCCGCGACGGGTCAGCGGCCGAAGCTCGTCCGCACAGCGGGGGGCCTGGTCAACGACCAGGTGCTGGCGGAGGCCAAGAAGCAGGGCCTGGCCGACATCAACTGGGACGTCATCCCTTTCGACTGGATCAACGACTCGAACATCGCCGCGACGCGCTACATGCTGATGACGCAGATCAAGCCGGGCTCAGTGGTGCTTTTTCACGACACCTATTCCAGCACAGTGGATCTCGTGTACCAGTTCATTCCCGTGCTGAAGGCCAACGGCTACCACCTCGTGACGGTCAGCCAACTTCTCGGCCCGCGTGAACCCGGCAGTAGCTATGGCTCCCGCGACAACGGGCCGCCCGCCAACGACCTACACGAGATCGCCGTCGACCAGATCCCGTCGCTGCCGAACACACCGTCGCCGCCGCCGATGCCGAACATCCCGATCACCGACATCCCTGGCGCAAACTCCGGCGGACCCAACAACGGAGCGTGACCCCTCTTTCGCCGAAACCGACGCATGGGCGAGAAAGTGCGAGAAGATTCGCCAGAATGTCGATCTCGGCGAAACCGCTTACGCGTCTCCGTCTTTCACCTTTGCCATCGCGAGCACATCCAGCCGCTTGTCGAGTTCTTCCTCCGACAGCTTGTCGCCGATGAGCCCACGGTCGATGACCGTCTGACGAATCGTCTTCTTCTCCTTGAGCGCCTGCTTGGCCACTGCGGCCGCTTCCTCGTAGCCGATCGCGGAGTTCAGCGGGGTCACGATCGACGGTGACGACTCGGCGAGTTCGCGCAGCCGATCGTCGTTGGCGACCAGGCCATCGATGCAACGCTCGGCGAACAGCTTCGACGAGTTCGTCAGAATCTTGAACGACTCGAGGATGTTCCGCGCCATCATCGGGATGTACACGTTGAGCTCGAACGCGCCGTTACCGCCGCCCCACGCGACTGCGGCGTCGTTACCGATCACCTGCGCGGCCACCTGGGTAACCGCCTCGGGGATCACCGGGTTGACCTTGCCCGGCATGATCGAGCTGCCGGGCTGAAGATCGGGCAGCTGGATTTCGCCGAGGCCGGTCAGCGGACCCGACCCCATCCAGCGGATGTCGTTGGCGATCTTGGTCAGTGAAACGGCGACGGTACGCAGTGCGCCGGACGCCTCCACGAGCCCGTCGCGCGCGGCTTGGGCCTCGAAATGGTTTGCGGCAACCCGTAATTCGGCCAGCCCGGTGTGCTCTTTGAGCACGGCGACCACGCGCTCGTCGAAATCGTCGGGCGCGTTGAGGCCCGTGCCGACAGCCGTTCCGCCGATGGCCAGCTCGCCCAGTCGGGGCAGCGTGGCCTTCACTCGTTCGATGCCCGCCTCAATCTGACGCGCGTAGCCGCTGAACTCCTGGCCCAGCGTCACCGGTACCGCATCCATCAGGTGCGTGCGGCCCGACTTCACTGTCGTGCGCCACTGCCGCGCCTTGCCCGCCAGCGACTCGTGAAGCACTTCAAGCGCCGGAATCAGGTGGCGTACAGCGGCTTCCGTCGCCGCGATATGCGTCGCCGTCGGGAACGTGTCGTTGGAGGACTGCGACATGTTCACGTCGTCGTTGGGGTGCACCGTGACGCCGTTCTGCCCGGCGATGCTCGCGATCACCTCGTTGGTGTTCATGTTGGAGCTTGTGCCGGAACCGGTTTGGAACACGTCGATCGGGAACTGGTCATCATGGCGGCCGTCCGCGATCTCGCCGGCCGCGGCGATGATCGCATCGGCCTTGTCCGGGTCGAGTAGCCCGAGGTCCTTGTTGACCTGCGCGCAGGCGCCTTTGAGCAGGCCGAGCGCCCGGATCTGGGTGCGCTCAAGGCCGCGGCCCGAGATCGGGAAGTTCTCCACCGCGCGTTGTGTCTGCGCGCGCCACAGCGCGTTGACCGGCACCCGGACCTCGCCCATGGTGTCGTGCTCGATGCGGTATTCAGCAGCTGCGGTGTCGTTGTCGACGGTCATGAAAACCCTTCTTGTCTAGGTGATTACGGCAGCGGGTAGACCGCGTTGCTGTCCCCGGTGAAATCGATTGCGGAGTATTCGTTGAGCTTTGACAGGCGGTGGTACGCCTCGATCATCCGCACCGTGCCGGACTTCGAACGCATGACGATCGACTGGGTGGTGCAGCCACCGCCGTAGAAGTGCACGCCCTTGAGGAGGTCGCCGTCGGTGACGCCGGTGGCGCAGAAAAACACGTTGTCGCCGGACACCAGATCCTCGGTGAACAGCACCTGGTCGAGGTCGAGGCCCTTGTCGATCGCCTTCTGGCGTTCCTCGTCGTCCTTGGGCGCGAGTTGGCCCTGAATGGCACCACCCATGCAGCGGATGGCGGCCGCGGCGATGATGCCCTCAGGGGTGCCGCCGATGCCGACGAGCAGATCGGTGCTGGTGTTCGGCCTGCACGCCGAGATGGCGCCGGCCACATCGCCGTCGGAGATCAGCCGGCAGCGGGCGCCGGCCGCGCGGATGTCAGCGATGAGTTGCTCGTGCCGCGGCCGGTCCAGGACGCAGACGGTCAGGTCGGCGACGGAGACGTTCTTGGCCTTGGCGACCCGGCGGATGTTCTCACCGATCGGGGCGGTGATGTCGATGGCGTCCACGGCATCCGGACCGACCGCGATCTTGTTCATGTAGAACACCGCCGACGGGTCGTACATCGTGCCGCGTTCGGACACCGCAAGCACCGAAATGGCGTTGGACAGGCCTTTGCTCATCAGCGTCGTGCCGTCGATCGGGTCCACGGCGAAGTCGCATTCGGGGCCGTCGCCGTTGCCGACTTCTTCGCCGTTGTACAGCATCGGCGCGTTGTCCTTCTCGCCTTCACCGATCACGACGACGCCGCGCATGGACACCGAATTGACCAGTTCACGCATGGCGTCGACGGCGGCGCCGTCACCGCCCTCCTTGTCGCCGCGGCCGACCCAGCGCCCTGCGGCCATCGCGCCCGCTTCGGTTACTCGAACGAGCTCAAGGGCGAGGTTGCGGTCGGGTGCTTCTCCTCGTGTCGGGCTCATGCCTCGGCTCTCACTCGCGCTCGCCTAGGGGTGCTCATGGCAGCGATTCGGAACTCACAAGCGCCAGTATCCCAGCTCCCAAGGGCGCACAGGCGAATGGGAG
>LZSH01000145.1 GCA_001665255.1 Mycobacteriaceae bacterium 1482268.1
CTGAGAACGCCGTCGCGGCTATATGTACGTCGCGACGCTCTCAGGCTGACGTTCTGTCCGCACACATTTCGCGTCCCCGGCCCACCGGCGCGCTGCGCCGGTTTAGGATGTGCGATGTAATCAGGCGGGCGAAGGAATCTGGTGAGATTCCAGAACGGTCGCGCCACTGTGACAGTCAGACCCGACGGCCGCCGTCGACGTTCGAACTGGGACGCGAAATGTGTGCGGACAGAACGTCAGCCTGAGAGCGTCGCGACGTACATATAGCCGCGACGGCGTTCTCAGCGTGACGTTGTGTCAGTTATTCGGCGGCTGCTGCGCCTGCGGCACCGGCCTGAGCGAGGTCGGCCTCGACCGGCTTGGCCGGCTTCTTGGATCCGGTGAAGGTGAACACCGCATCCTCGCCGCTGCCCTCGCCGTCCCAGTTGTCGACGTCGACCGTGACGAGCTGGCCGGGGCCGACCTCCTCGAAGAGGATCTTCTCCGACAGCTGGTCCTCGATCTCACGCTGGATGGTGCGCCGCAGCGGACGCGCGCCCAACACGGGGTCGAAGCCGCGCTTGGCCAACAGGGACTTCGCCTTGTCGGTCAGCTCCAGAGCCATGTCCTTGGTCTTGAGCTGCTTCTCCACCCGGCCGATCATCAGGTCGACCATCCGGATGATCTCTTCGCGAGTCAGCTGGTGGAAGACGATGATGTCGTCGATGCGGTTCAGGAACTCCGGCCGGAAGTGCTTCTTCAGCTCGTCGTTGACCTTCTGCTTCATCCGCTCGTAGTTGTTCTCCCCGCCGCCCTGGGTGAAGCCGAGGCCGACAGCCTTGGAGATGTCGGAGGTACCCAGGTTGGACGTGAAGATCAGCACGGTGTTCTTGAAGTCCACCGTGCGGCCCTGGCCGTCGGTGAGACGACCGTCCTCGAGGACCTGCAACAGGCTGTTGTAGATCTCCTGGTGGGCTTTCTCGATCTCGTCGAACAGAACGACGCTGAAAGGCTTGCGACGCACCTTCTCGGTGAGCTGGCCGCCCTCCTCGTAGCCGACGTAGCCCGGAGGGGCACCGAACAGCCGCGAGGCCGTGAAGCGGTCGTGGAACTCGCCCATGTCGATCTGGATGAGCGCGTCGTCCTCGCCGAACAGGAAGTTGGCCAGCGCCTTGGAGAGCTCGGTCTTACCGACACCGGACGGGCCGGCGAAGATGAACGAGCCCGACGGGCGCTTGGGGTCCTTCAGGCCGGCGCGGGTGCGGCGGATCGCCTTGGAGACGGCCTTGACGGCGTCCTCCTGACCGATGATCCGCTTGTGCAGCTCGTCCTCCATGCGCAGCAGCCGAGTGGTCTCCTCCTCGGTCAGCTTGAACACGGGGATTCCGGTCCAGTTGCCGAGCACCTCTGCGATCTGCTCGTCGTCCACCTCGGCGACGACGTCCAGATCGCCTGAGCGCCACTGCTTCTCACGCTCAGTGCGCTGTGCGACGAGTTGCTTCTCCCGATCGCGCAAGCTGGCGGCCTTCTCGAAGTCCTGCGCGTCGATCGCGGACTCCTTCTCCCGGCGCGCGTCGGCGATCTTCTCGTCGAACTCGCGCAGGTCTGGCGGCGCCGTCATCCGGCGGATGCGCATCCTGGCGCCCGCCTCGTCGATCAAGTCGATCGCCTTGTCCGGCAGGAACCGGTCGTTGATATAGCGGTCGGCCAACGTCGCGGCGGCCACCATCGCACTGTCGGTGATCGACACGCGGTGGTGTGCCTCGTAGCGGTCGCGCAGACCCTTCAGGATCTCGATGGTGTGCTCCACGGTCGGCTCACCCACCTGCACCGGCTGGAAGCGGCGCTCCAGCGCGGCGTCCTTCTCGATGTACTTGCGGTACTCGTCGAGCGTGGTGGCGCCGATGGTCTGCAGCTCGCCGCGGGCCAGCTTGGGCTTCAGGATCGAAGCGGCGTCGATGGCGCCCTCGGCGGCCCCCGCACCGACCAGCGTGTGCAGCTCGTCGATGAACAGGATGATGTCGCCGCGGGTGTTGATCTCCTTGAGCACCTTCTTCAGGCGCTCCTCGAAATCACCGCGGTAGCGGCTGCCCGCGACCAGGGAACCCAGGTCGAGGGTGTAGAGCTGCTTGTCCTTCAGCGTCTCCGGCACCTCGCCGTGCACGATCGCCTGCGCGAGGCCTTCGACGACGGCGGTCTTGCCGACGCCGGGCTCGCCGATCAGCACGGGGTTGTTCTTGGTGCGCCGGCTCAGCACCTGCATCACCCGCTCGATTTCCTTCTCGCGGCCGATGACGGGGTCGAGCTTGCCTTCCATCGCAGCAGCAGTCAGGTTGCGACCGAACTGGTCGAGCACCAGGGACGTCGACGGGTTACCCGCCTCGCCGCCACGGCCACCGGTTCCGGCCTCGGCCGTCTCCTTGCCCTGGTAGCCGCTCAGCAGCTGGATGACCTGTTGACGCACGCGCGTGAGCTCGGCGCCCAGCTTGACCAGGACCTGGGCGGCGACGCCCTCACCCTCGCGGATCAAGCCGAGAAGGATGTGCTCGGTGCCGATGTAGTTGTGGCCGAGTTGCAGCGCCTCACGAAGGCTCAGCTCGAGAACCTTCTTGGCACGCGGGGTGAACGGGATGTGGCCGGACGGAGCCTGCTGACCCTGGCCGATGATCTCCTCGACCTGGCTGCGCACGCCTTCCAGCGAGATGCCCAGCGACTCCAACGACTTGGCGGCTACGCCCTCACCCTCGTGAATAAGTCCCAACAGGATGTGCTCGGTGCCGATGTAGTTGTGGTTGAGCATCCGGGCTTCTTCCTGAGCCAGGACGACGACCCTGCGGGCGCGGTCGGTGAATCTCTCAAACATCGGTGGTTACCTGCTCTCCATAAATTGGTCGGTACGTAGTGCGGCTGTCCACCGCGCGGCGCACCTGCCGTCCACTCTAATGGGCGGCCGTCCCGGGTGCCCTGTCTGGCGGTCCTTGACCCGGGGTCCGTAGGTGAGCAACGCCCAGGTAAAAGAAATCGTTTCCCGGGCCCCGATGTGAATAGTTCGCCACTAGCGAAAGCACGACCCCGGCCGAAACGCCGGGATCGTGCCTTGGCAACGGCGAATTATGTTGCCAACTTCATGTCGCCGCGTGAAATGCGTCGATGACGTCGGCAGGGATACGGCCGCGTGTCGACACGCTGTGGCCGTTGCGCCTCGCCCACTCGCGGATCGCTGCGCTCTGCTCCCGATCGATCGCCGCGCGGCCCCTGCCGGACGCGGCCGAGCGCCCGCGCCTGCGACCGCCGACTCGGCGTCCAGCATTGACCCACTGTTTGAGATCGTTGCGCAGTTTCGCGGCATTCTTCGAAGAAAGATCGATCTCATAGCTAACGCCGTCGAGGCCGAATTCGACGGTTTCATCGGCTGAGCCTTCACCGTCGAAATCGTCGACCAGGGTGACGGTCACTTTTTTGGCCATTTCCTCACACACGCCCTTCATCACGGACACATAGTGTCCGAGCTCATTGGTGAACCCTGCACCAATGTGCCACATAACGGCAGGTCATTCAACAGCGCCGAGGATGAGGGCGGTTCAGTTGCTCTGTCGGCGAACAATCGGAAACAAAACCGTCTCCCGAATTGACAGTCCGGTCAGGGCCATCAACAACCTGTCGATGCCCATTCCGGTGCCGGTCGATGGCGGCATCCCGTACTCGAGAGCGGCAAGAAAATCTTCATCGAGCACCATTGCCTCGTCGTCTCCGGCCGCTGCGGCGCGCGCTTGTGCTGCGAATCTTTCCCGCTGAATCACGGGGTCGGTGAGTTCTGAATATCCGGTGGCGAGCTCAATGCCGCGCACATACAGATCCCACTTCTCCGTGACGCCGGGAATGCTGCGGTGAGCACGGGTAAGTGGGGTGGTCTCGACGGGGAAGTCACGGACAAACGTGGGCGCAGAAAGGCTGTTTCCAACGGTGTGCTCCCAGAGTTCCTCGACCAGCTTCCCGTGGCCGTATCCGCGATCTCGAGGAATCTCGACGCCTAGCCGGTCAGCGAACTCCCATAACCGCTCGACCGGTGTCTGCGGGGTCACTTCTTCACCGAGTGCTTCTGACAACGACGGATACATTTGTATGCTCGACCATTCGCCGTCGAGGTCGTAGATTGTCCCATCAGGCAGGGGCACAGTTCGTGTGCCAATCGCCTCATCTGCGACCTCTTGAATTACTTCACGGGTCATGACTGCGGAATCGTCGTACGTGCCGTAGGCCTCGTATGTCTCCAACATTGCAAATTCCGGTGAATGCGTGGAATCTGCGCCTTCGTTTCGGAACACCCGATTCAGTTCGAAAACCTTCTCCAGTCCACCGACCAAGCATCGCTTCAAGAACAGTTCCGGCGCGATACGAAGGTAGAGGTCGGCGTCGAGAGCGTTGGAATGCGTTACGAAAGGGCGAGCGGCGGCACCGCCGGCCAGCGTTTGCAGCATCGGCGTCTCGACCTCGAGAAAGCCGCGCCGTTCCAGCGCCGAACGCACCGCACGCACGACCGCAACACGTTGCCGGGCGGTGGTTCTCGCCTCCGGTCGCACAATGAGATCGACGTAACGCTGCCGCACGCGCGACTCTTCGCTCATCTCCTTATGCGCGACCGGCAGCGGCCTAAGCGCCTTGGAGATTATTTGCCAGGAGTCGGCAAGCACAGAGAGTTCGCCGCGACGGGAACTGATCACCTCGCCATGCACGGAGACGATGTCGCCGAGGTCCACATCCGACTTCCATCGGTCCAGGGAGTCCTGCCCCACTTTGGCCAGGCTGATCATCGCCTGCAGCTGGGTGCCGTCGCCTTCCTGGAGGGTGGCGAAGCAGAGCTTGCCCGAGTTGCGCGCGAAGACGACCCGGCCGGCGATCGCGACCATGTCACCGGTCTCGGTGTCGATGGGAAGGTCCGGGTACGCGGCGCGGATCTCGGCGAGCGTATGGGTGCGCTCGACCTCCACCGGGTAGGGCTCGCGGCCTTCGGCGAGCAACCGCTCCCGCTTGCCCTGACGGATCCGAAATTGTTCGGGGATGTCTGCCGCGTGGTCGCCGGGCTGCTCAGGTGATGTCACGACGTGCCAGCTTAAATGAACAGATGACCCGACCGATCGACGCAGCCGGCGTCGCCGGTCTGGCCGACGAACCCCTCGACTGGCGATTCAAGGGCCTGCCCCAGTCTTGGTGGGGAGCCAGCCCCGCACAGATCTGTGAGACGGCGCCCGTGCTCGTCGTCGACGACGTGATCGGTCCGGTGTGCGTGCTGCGGGCCGAAGCCTTGTCGCACAACCTCACAACGATGTCCGAGTGGTGCCGCGACCGGGGAGTCGAACTGGCGCCGCACGGCAAGACCCACATGTCACCTCAGCTGTTGGCGCGCCAATTCTCGCTCGGTGCGTGCGCCGTCACCGTCGCGACGATCAGCCAGGCGCGTGTGTACCGCGCGTTCGGTGTGCGCGATTTCATAATCGCCAATGAGCTCGTGGATGCCGCGGCGCTGCGGTGGGTCGCCGCAGAAATGGCCGCCGATCCTGACCTCGCACTGACCTGCTGGGTGGATTCGGTCGACGGGGTTGAGCTGATGGCGAAGCATCTGGCGGCCGCGGGCCGACCGGTCGACGTCTGTGTGGAGATCGGTCTGGCCGACGGGCGCACGGGGTGTCGTGACGCGGCTGCCGTCGACGAGGTCGCGCGGGCCGCCGCGGATTGCCCCGCCCTGCGACTGGTCGGTGTGGCGGGCTACGAAGCCGCGCTCGGCCACGACGTCACGCCGGAGGGCCTGGCGCGCGTCAGGTCATACCTGTCGAAGCTCCGGTCGGCCATCGAACGGCTGGCCGATGTCTTCGAGTCCGACGCCGTGGTCGTGACGGCGGGCGGCAGTACCTATTTCGACGCGGTCGCCGACGTGCTGGCTATCGGGTCGGTCCGGGGCAGAACTGTGCGCACCATCGTCCGCAGCGGCTGCTACCTCACCCACGACCACGGGCTGTATGCGAAGACGTCGCCGCTGCGCGATGCGCTGCGCCCCGCGCTCGAGGTGTGGGCGCAGGTGATGTCACGACCGGAGCGGGGTCTGGCGCTGCTGACGATGGGGCGCCGTGACGTGAGTTTCGACCAGGACTTGCCGGTGCCGCTCACGTTGGCCGACAGTGCGGTGATCAAGCTCAACGATCAGCACGCATTCCTGCGGGTCGGACCGAACGACCTGCCGGCGGTGGAGGTGGGCGGCTGGCTTCGGTTCGGGATCTCGCATCCGTGCACGACGTTAGACAAATGGCAGATGGTCCCGGTGCTCGACCACGACGACCGCGTCGTCGACCTGATCCGCACGTTCTTCTAGCGAGCCTGCTTCAACCGTCCGCGCTGGCTGTCGCGGTTGCGTTCGAAGACCAGTCGCAGCCCGTCGAGCGTCAGATGACGGTCGTAGTCGGCCACCGTGCGCAGGTCGGGCAAGAGCATCGGCGCCGTGTGCCCGGTCGCGACCACGGCGACGTCGTCGCCGCCGAATCCCTTGATGTCCTCGCGGATCCGCGACACCAAACCGTCGACCAGGCCGGCGAAGCCGAACACGGCGCCGGCCTGCATGCATTCGACGGTGTTCTTACCGATGACCGACCGGGGCCGGGTCAGCTCGACGCGCCGCAGTGCGGCCGACCGCGCCGCCGCGGCGTCTGACGACACCTGGACGCCGGGCGCGATGGCGCCGCCGAGGAACTCACCCTTGGCCGACACCACGTCGACGCAGATGGACGATCCGAAGTCGACGACGATCGCGGCCGTGCCGTATTTGTGAAACGCCGCAAGGCAGTTGACGATCCGGTCGGCCCCGACCTCCTTGGGGTTGTCGACCAATAGCGGTATTCCCGTGCGCACCCCGGGTTCGATCAAGACATGCGGCACCGACGGCCAGTACTGGTCGAGCATCTCGCGCACTTCGTGCAGCACGGAGGGCACGGTCGAGAGCCCGGCCGCCCCCGTGAGGCGTTCCGAGTCGTCGCCGATCAGGCCGTCGATCGTCAATGCCAGCTCGTCGGACGTCACCTCGGTTTCGGTGCGGATTCGCCAGTTCTGCGCGACCTTCGCATGCTCACCCGATCCAGTGATCAAGCCGACCACGGTGTGGGTGTTGCGGACATCGATTGCTAGCAGCACGATTTACCGCGGTGACAGCAGATCGGACGCGTCGTCCGGCACGTAGGCGGGGTCGTGGCCGAGGTCGATCGGCTTGTTGTCTGCATCGACGAACACGATGCGGGGTTGATACTCACGCGCCTCGGCGTCGTCCATCGTCCCATAGGCGATCAGGATCACCAGATCACCGGGATGCACAAGATGCGCTGCCGCGCCGTTGATCCCGATCACCCCGCTGCCGCGTTCGCCGGTGATGGCGTAGGTGACCAGCCGGGCTCCGTTGTCGATGTCGACGATGGTCACCTGCTCACCTTCGAGCAGGTCGGCGGCGTCCATCAGGTCGGCGTCGATCGTCACCGATCCGACGTAGTGCAGGTTGGCCTGCGTCACCGTGGCGCGGTGGATCTTTGACCTGAGCATTGTGCGTAACATCAATTCCTCCAAGGCAATTCGTGTTCGTCGTATGGGACATTCGGGCCCGGCCCAGATGGTGTCCCGATGTCAATGGCGATGTTGTCGAGCAGTCTGGTAATACCGAGGCGGGCCGCGACGAGGAGGCGGCCTGCGCCCAGCTCCGGTGCGGGCCCGAGCATCGGATCCCGCACCTCCAAATAGTCGACGTCGATGGCGGGGACCTCGTCGAGAACGGCACGGGCCGCGTCAAGCGCGCTCGCAGTGCCCTCGCCCGCGGCATACATGCCCGCGAGCAGCGCGGCCGACAGCGCGCCCGCCTGTTCGCGTTCGACGTCGGTGAGATACCGGTTGCGTGACGACATCGCCAGCCCGTCGGCTTCGCGCACGATGGGCACACCGACGATCCTCGTGTCGATATTCAGGTCGGCGACCATCTGGCGGATCAGGGCGAGTTGCTGGTAGTCCTTCTCGCCGAAGAACGCGCTGTCCGGCTGCACAATCTGCAGCAGCTTGAGGACAACGGTCAGTACACCCGCGAAATGCGTTGGCCGCGAGGCGCCTTCGAGTTCGGCACCGAGCGGCCCGGGCTGCACCGACGTGCGCGGACCGGCCGGGTACATGTCGGACGCTGTTGGCGTGAAGGCGATCTCGACGCCCTCCGCGCGCAGCAGCGCCAGGTCATCGTCGAGCGTCTTCGGGTACTTGTCGAGGTCTTCGTTCGCGCCGAACTGCAAGGGGTTGACGAAGATCGACACCACCACGACCGCACCCTGCACGCGCTTGGCCGCCCGCACGAGGGTGAGGTGCCCGTCGTGTAGCGCGCCCATGGTCGGCACGAGCATCACCCGCCGCCCGGTCTGTCGCAGCGCGCGGGTGACGTCGGAGACGTCGCGCGGCGAGCTGTAGACGTTCAACTCTCCCGCGGCGAACTTCGGCGGCTTACGAACAGTCACCATCACCCCGCCTCCTCGAGCACGGCGAACACCTCGTCGGGTGCGTGGGCACGTTGTGCGGTACGGAGCGAATTGGCCCGATATGCATGCGCCAGTTCCGAATTCACCTCGGCGAGCGCGCTCAGGTGGTCTGCGACGGCAGGGGCGTCGCCGCGTGCGACCGGTCCTGTCAGCGCCGCCTGTCCCCGCGCAAGCGCGTTCTCCAGCGATGCCCGTGCCAGCGGACCGACCACCCGCTCGCTGATTCCGCCCGGATCGTCGCCGACGAGTTCCTGGCCGAGCAGCTCTTGACCCCACAGCGCGGCGCGGAGGGCTTCCACTGCGTCGAGCACCACGGTGACAACGTGATTGCTGGCATGGGCGAGCGCGGCGTGATAGAGCGTGCGGGCATCTTCTCGGACGCGGAACGGTTCACCGCCGATCTCGAGCACCAGCGATTGCGCGATGGCGTAGCCGACGTCGTCTGCGGCCGTGATGCCGAAACACGTGTCGGGCAGGCGGGCGATGTCCTCGTCGGCGCCGGTGAATGTCATCGCGGGGTGTATCGCCAGCGGGATGCAGCCCTGGTCGGTCAGGGGACTCAAGACCGCGATGCCATTGGCGCCCGAGGTGTGCGCCACGATGGTTCCCGGTCGCACTGATCGGGTGGCCGCCAGGCCGGAC
>LZSH01000146.1 GCA_001665255.1 Mycobacteriaceae bacterium 1482268.1
GGATCCGCGCCGGCGAGATCACGATCGACAGCCCGTCGAACGAAACGCTCGCACGGTCGGTCATCGGGGTCGGATGGATTCCGGAGAACATCCTTCACGACCTGGGCGTCCGCGCGTCACTGATACATCAGCGTGACACGATGCTGCGCGGCGTCGCCGCAACCGGTGCTCGCGGCTGACCTGCCGGAAATCACGTTCTCCTCGAATATGGTCATGCTTCTCCCCTGGCGAGAGTACGTTGCCGAAATATGCAAACGGTGCGTAGCTTCTGCCGCGTCTGCACCTCGGTCTGCGGCATCCTCGTCGACGTCGACGGTGACCAGGTCATCCGAGTCCGCGGCGACCAGGACCACCCGTTCTCCCGCGGCTACACCTGCGCGAAGGGTCGCGCGCTGCCGCTGTTGCACCACCATCCGGACCGTCTTGAACGACCGCAGATGCGGGTGGACGGCCGACTGGAGGACACCACCTGGGATGCCTGCCTCGACGACCTGAGTACCCGACTCAAGGACATCATCGACCGCCACGGGCCCGAGTCGGTCGGCTTCTACTTCAGCACGATGGAAAGCGCCGGCTTCCGGATGGCCGAGGCGCTGCACGCGGCGATCGGCACGCCCGCGAAATTCAGCCCGCTCACCATCGACGGCACGGCCAAGCCGTTGGTCTCGGATCTCGTCGGCGGGTTCATGGGGCTGTCGGGCCGAACGGATTTCGACAACGCCGATTTCTTGCTGCTTGTCGGCGTGAATCCGATTGTCTCACATGGTCATGCGATATCGATGCCGAATCCGACAGGTACAGTCCGCGACATCGCCAAACGGGGCCAGGTGTGGGTCATCGATCCACGGCGAACGGAGACCGCGCGGCTGGCGACCGGCCACGTCGCGCCCCGCCCGAGCACCGACCACGCGGTGCTCGCGTACCTCGTTCGCGAAATCCTCTGCGACGGCATGAAATCCGATATCCCGGTTCAGGGTGTGGACGCGCTGGCCGCCGCGGTCGAGCCGTTCACGCTCGAGCAGACCGCCACGTTGGCAGACGTCGCGGAGTCCGAACTGACGGCTCTGTGCGCAGCCGTCCGCAGCGCGACGTGCGTTGCGGTCGAAACCGGGACCGGCGTGACCATGACCGCTGATCGGGCCAACGTCACCCAATGGCTGGCCTGGGTGCTGATGATCCTCACCGGCGCGATGAACCGGCCCGGCGGCACCTGGTTCCATCCCGGATTCGCCTATCAGCTCGAGGCATTCGGTGACCTTCTGCCGATCACACCGATCGAGGGATCCTTCGGCCCTGGGCCGCGCAGCCGTCCGGAAGCCCAGGCGTTCATCAACGAATGGCCGTGTGCGGTACTGCCCGACGAGGTCGCCGCGGGCAACATCAGAGCCCTGATCAACGTCGGCGGCAGCATCGTCACGTCGTTTCCGGAGACGGGCAAGCTCATCCCGGCTCTGCAGAACCTCGAAGTCTTCGCTACCACCGAGATCATCGACAACGAGACCACGCAGTTGGCCACTCACGTTCTGCCGACGAAGGATCCGTTGGAACGGCCTGACATCACCATCCACGACATCTTGAGCTCACGGGTGTCGGTGCAATACAGTCCCGCGGTCGTAGCACCGGTCGGTCAGCGCCGGTCGATGTGGTGGGTGTTCGCCGAGATCGGCCGTCGGCTCGGGTACCAGATGGGCAATCTCGGTGACCCGTCCACCAGCACGGACGACGATGTGCTGCGCGTCCTGCTGGCCGGTGCACGGAGCTCCTACGACGAGGTGGCGACCACGGGTTGGGCGGAGGCTCCCCGCGAGCTCCCGGCGAAGTGGGTCGACGATCACATCGAGCGGATGGGCGGCTGGCGGCTGGCGCCTCCGCTACTCGTCGATCAGCTGGCGGCGCTGCAACCGCCAGCGCCGTTGGTGATGGTGCCGCGGCGACAACGCAAGAAGCTCAACGCGCAGCTCGACATCCTCGGTGAAGCTGCTGAGATCCTGATCCATCCGGATGACGGGGCCGCGGCCGGAATCGTCAGCGGCCGACCGGTAATCGTGCGCAGCGCCAATGGCGAGCTGACCGGCATCGCGAAGGTCGACGATTCGATTCGGCGTGGCGCGGTGTCGATTCCGCATGGTCATCACGAGGCCAATGTCAATCGGCTCACCAACAAGGACGACATCGACGTCGTGACGGGGATGGTGCGCTACTCCGGAATACCGGTGACCCTGCATCCGGCCTGACTAGCCGAGTGTCACCGGCAGCGTCGCCCATCCGCGCACGCTCGCCGTATGTGCCTTGGCTGCGTTGTCATAGTCGACTTCCCAGTCGGGCCATCGCTTGAGCACCTCCTCGAGCACCACCCGCGCCTGCATCCGCGCGAGCGCCGAGCCGAGGCAGAAGTGCAGTCCCTGGCCGAAGGACAGATGCGCTCCGCTGCGATGAATGTCGAATCGGTCAGCGTCGGGGAAGTGCCGTTCGTCGCGATTCGCCGAGCCGTTGAGCAATAGCATCACCGAGCCCTCGGGGATCTGCTGCCCGCGACATTCCGTGTCGCGGAAGACTGCTCGCGCCTGCACGGGTGACGGCGCCTCATACCGCAATACCTCTTCGATGGCGCGCGGGATCAACGAGAAATCGTCGGCGAGTTGACGACGTTGGTCGGGGTGCTCGGCGAGCAGTTGCCCGGCGAAACCGATCAGCCTGGTCGTGGTTTCGTTGCCCGCGCCAGCCACCGTGCTGGTGTACATCAGTACTTCGGTGCGGGTGAGTCGGCGACGCGTGCCGTCCTCCTCCACTTCGGCGTTGAGCAGCTGCGTCATCAAGTCGTCGGAGGGATGATCGGCGCGCCAGTCGATGTACTCCGCGAATACCTGATACGAGTTCTCGAACAGATCCTCGCGCACTGTGCCGAACTCACCGTCTTTCAGGGCGATGTTGTCGTTCGACTTGTCTCGGATACTTGCTTGATTCTGTTCCGGAATGCCCAGCAGATAGCCGATAGTCCGCATCGGAACCATGGCACCGATGTCTGCGATGAAGTCGAACCGATCCGAGCCGACCAGCGGTTCGATTGCGCGCACGCAGAACTCGCGCGTCAGCGGCTCGATCGCCTCCATCCGCCGCGGCGTGAAAACCCTCGAAAGCAGCTTTCGGTGAAGGTCGTGCATCGGGGGGTCCTCGAACAAGATCACCCCGGGTGGAACGTCGACGCCGCTGGTGATGATATCCATCGTGGTGCCGCGCCCAGACCGGTAGATGTCCCAGTTGTGCAGCTCGCGTGCGACGTCCTCATACCGGCTCAGGGCATAGAAGTTGTACTTCTCGTTGAAGTACAACGGCGCCTCGTCGCGCAGCCGCTTCCACGTCGGATAGGGGTCGTCATCGATCGCGAAATCGTAAGGGTCGTAATAGACCTCGGCCGCGGTACCGGTCATCCGACTGCCTCTGACATGACCACCTCGCCGACCCGCTTAAGATACGGCCACGCGATCTCCGGCGGAACGCCTCCGCACAGCGGCGACAGGTTGAGCACCTCACCGGAGCGCACCCTCCTCACCGCCTCCTCGACGCTGTAGATCCGGTGCGACGTGGGGTTGGCCCGCAGTTCCTCGACGGTTTGCACGTCGGAGAAGCCGGCGGAGTATTCGTTGCCCGGATTCCACGCCGCGTAGGTGCGCACGTCGTGCAGCAGGTACTGGCCGATCTCGTCCCACGCCTCGTCGACGTCGTCGGCGACGAAGCACACCGCAGGCGTTTCACGGCCCGGCAGGAATATCGGCCCGGGCTCGTGTCCATGCTCGCGGCATGCCTCTTGGTAGGCCTCAGTCATACCCTCGACGTTCGCGTTGCCGAGCATGCCGAGCCCGTATCTTCCGGCCCGCCGCGCCGCTGCCACCGAACCACCACCCCACATCAACATCGGCCCGCCTTCGGTGTGCGGTGCAGGGGTGGTGTTGATGTAGCGGCCGTCGAAAACCGTTTCGCCCGAGAGCAGTTCGCGCAGCAGGGCCAGCTTCTCATCGGCCAGCCGCCCACGTGTCCGCATGTCGACACCGAAGTGTTCGAACTCCTCGGGCCGGTATCCGAGGGCAAGAATGTACGACGCGCGGCCCTTGCTGATGATGTCGAGGACCGACATGTCCTCCGCCAGCCGGACCGGATCGTAGAACGGAAGAAGCAGGATCAGGCTCAGCGCAAGCCGTTCGGTGCGCGCCGCAATCGCCGAGGCCAGCAGCAGCGGCGACGGCAGGTAGCCGTCGTCGGAGCCGTGGTGCTCGCACAACACCGCGGCGAGCGCGCCATGGTCTTCCGCCCACGCCGACATTTCGGTGGCGGCGGCGTACAGGTCGACGGTCGGCGCGCCGATGGCAGGTGCCCGCATGTCAAAGCGGAGCATGTACATGACGCCTCCCGAGATTTGTGCCGGTCACGCTACGACCGGTCGCGAAACACTGTCAACGCTTTGCTGGTTTCCGTCGCGTTCAGTCGAATGCATACCGCGGCAGCGTGTTCGGGATGTCGAGCGAGCTCAAGAGCCCTGCTGGCGCATCGACGACGTACGGGATCGCGTTGACGACACGCATGGCCGTCGCAGCCATCGCCGCCCGGCCTGCGCCGTGGCCTTCCGCGTCGCCCAGGTTCATCGCGCAGTGGATATCGGGAACGCCTTCGATGTCGACGCGGTAGGTGGCGTCGAACTCCGACGCCGGCCATTCGGGTGCGACGTCGCGGGCCATCCGGATGATGTGCTCGATGACGATCGCTTCGCGCCCGTTGACCACACCTGCCGCCCTTGTCGCCACCGCGCCACACGTGCCCGCCTGGATGGTGCCGAACGCGACCTCGATATCGCGGTCGGTCAACCGGCGGTCGAGCGAACCCCGGATCTCGGAGACCTCGACGCCGAGGCCGTCGGCTATCAGGTGAACCGGTGCGGCCCAGGCCATTTCGATGAAGCCCGGTGTCTTCAACATGGGTTCGAAATCGAGTGGGTGACCGAATCCGAGGCCGTTCATCATGATGTCGGCGACCGGGTAATGGTCATTCAACGCGATCTCGGTGGCTGTGATGCAGCGGATCTTCTTCGACTGCGTCGCCAGCAGCAGCGCCAGCTGGTCCGAGCCGAAGCCTGGGAAGATGCCCGACCCGTAGAACGAGGCGTTACCGGCCTTGGCCGCGGCCTCGAGTTGGTCGCGCCAGTCCGGGGAATAGTAGGACGGAGGATATATCAGGCTCGTGGATGTCGTTGACACCACGTTGATTCCGGCCTTCAGGAGCCGCAGGTAGTCCGGGACCGCGCCGGCGTCGCGCTCGGGACCGCTGGCCGCATACACCACGCAGTCCGGCCGCAGGTCGATCAACGCGGCTGCATCGTTGGTTGCCGCGATCCCAATCGGATCGCCGCCGGCCAGCACACCGGCGTCGCGACCGACCTTGGCTGGCGAATGCACCCACACGCCGACCAATTCGAGGTCGGGTCGGCGCTGCACGGCGTCGACCGCGATGGACCCGACGCCGCCGGTCGACCACACCACGACTCGTGTCGGACGCGCTTCCATGCTTCTCCTTCGGTCAGCCGACCCGTGCTGCCGCCTCGGCGGCCCGCTTGAGATAAGGCCAGGCCACCTCTGGCCGCAGGCCGCCGCACAGCGGCGCGAGAAGCAGCGGCTGCCCGCTGCCCATGTACTCAGCGGCTTCGTCGACGGTGAGGACTCGGTACGGCCCATTAGCTGCCCGTAGCCCGTCGACTTCCGTTGCGCGCGAGATACTGGCGACGCCCTCGTCGCCGTCCCGATAGGACGCCGCGGTGACGGCGTCGTGCAGCAGATGCGGGCCGAGTTCGTCCCACGCCTTGTCGACGTCGTCGGCGACGAACACCGCCGTCGGGGCGTTGTCTGCGGGGAGCTGGACGAAGCCGGGTCCGTGGCCGTGCGCGCGACATTCGTTCTCGTAGAGCTCCTTCAGGCCGCCTTGGTTGGTCTGCAGCACGATTCCGAGGCCGTGCTTGGCCGCGCGCTTGACCGCGGCCGCGCTGCCGCCGGCCAGCATGATCAACGGCCCGCACGGCGACGCGCATGGCGGCGTGACGTGGATCCGGCGGCCGTCGACCTCCGCCGGTCTACCGGTGAGCAGTCGTCGCAGCAGCGTCAGCTTCTCGTCGGCGAGGCGGCCGCGCATGCGCATGTCGACGCCGAAATGCTCGTACTCCTCCGGGCGGTGCCCGATGCCGAACGCATACGACACCCGGCCGTTGCTGATGATGTCCAGCACGGTCATGTCCTCTGCGAGCCGCACCGCGTCCCAGAACGGCAGCACAACGGCGGCCAGCATGATCGGCAGCCGTTTCGTGCGCGCGGCAATCGCTGAAGCCAGCACGATCGGTGAGGGAAGGTGGTTGTCGTCGGCGCCGTGGTGTTCGGACAGCACGGCCACGATCGCGCCCCGGGTCTCCGCCCACGCGCACATGTCAATTGCGGTGGCG
>LZSH01000147.1 GCA_001665255.1 Mycobacteriaceae bacterium 1482268.1
CGGCCGCGGTGAAGGTCTTGCCCGTGCCGGGCGGCCCGTGCACCGCGATATACGACGAGTCGAGGTCGCGCAGTGCCGCCGTTATCGACTCGGCGGCCGGTCCGCGGGGAAGGCTTGCGCCACTGCGGGTTCGCGGCGGCCGTCGCAGCAGGATATCGATGACCGCGCTGGGTGCAAGGTGCGGCAGGCCGGCCGCGATGTCTGTCGCGAACGCCTCGATGGAGTCGCGCAGCGGACCCGTGGGAATCGGTGGACCCGGTGTCAGCGCGAATGGCAGCTGATCAAACGGCCCACCCGCCTTGGGTTCTCGTTCGACAATGGTCACTTCGGTCGGGGCGGCCGGGTCGTCGCAGTCGACGACGGTGACCGCGCCGTACGCCCGGCGCTCGGCGTCATCGGTGAGGCCGGCGGGGGAGGGCGGCTCGTACAACGCGTACATCGAGGTGCTGAGCCCCCCGGCGGCGATGCAGCCGGATAGGCGCACCCGTCGTTGCGGCTTGCGTGCCTTCGGCGGAGTGTGCCAATCGGTCTCGATGACGGCGTCCTCAGCGATGAAAACGTCTGTGTTGTCCGCCCATTCGTCGAGCGGATTGTTCAGCCGGTCGAAATGGCCCCACCAATAGGGCTTGTCCTCGCGGCGGTGATAGCCGCGGGCCGCCGAGATCATGGCCACCGCAGTCTGTTCCGGCTTACGGGCGGTAGGGTCGTCGCCGACGAACTTGGCCAGTTTGCGGGCCAGATCGTCGTCTTCGATGATGGGTGTGCCGCTCTTGTCTGTGACAGGCTGGGCGCCCATCGGCGGCACTCCGCAGTCGATGGCGCGACAGATCAACCAGTCCCGTAGCTTGCGCGTCGACGTGCAGTCGTAGCGGTTGTAATCCTCGATGTCCTTGAGCACGATCGCAGCGTCGTCATCGCGTCCCGCGGCGCGCAGTTCGCAGTACTTCGCGTACTGGGTGATCGAGTCGGTTGCCGTCGTCACGTCGCCGGTGCGCAGCTGCCCGCCCATGTAGAGCGGCTCGAGCGACTTCAGGCTGTAGTTCTCGGTGCCGACCCGGATGCTCTTGCGCACAAGCGGATACAGGTCGACCAGGACGCCATTGCGCAGCAGATCGTCCACTTCGTCCTCGCCGACCCCGTAGCGTCCGGCGAGGCGTAGCAGAGCCGTCTTCTCGTAGGCGGCGTAGTGGTAGATGTGCATGTTCGGATAGCGCCTGCGTCGTGCGCGCACCATCTTCAGGAAGTCGCGAAGCGCCCGGCGCTCGTCGGCGCGGTCGTGCGCCCACAGCGGCCGAAACTCGTCGGCGGTGTCGAGAACGCCGAAGAGATACTCCAGCCCCCACTCCTGGCCGTCGGAGGTCCACAGCGGGTCGCCCTCGAAATCGAAGAACAGATCACCCTTGTCCGGCTCTGGTAGCACCATCAACGGTTGTGCGTCGGCGATCTCGTACGGCGGCTTGCCGTCAACCCGCGGCGTCAGTTGCAGGCGCGCCTGCGCCGACAGCGAGGTGACTGTGCGCTCGGACAGTTCGGGCACCGCGCCGTCATGGGAAGCCAGACCGCTGATCGTCGTGATACCCGCGTCGATCAGGCGGGCGCGCTGGCTGGTCCGCATGCCCGCCACCAACAGCAGGTCGTCGTGTAAGCGGACCTGGATGGTGCACTCCGGACAGCGGAAGCAGGCCCGGATGCCGTCGTCCTCCCACGACACGGGTCGGCCGCCGGCCAGATGCTCATCGAGCAGGCGCTGCAGGGCGGCGCGGCGTGGGCCGTACACCGGCAGGAGTTCGTCGACCCGGTAGCTCGCCATCGCGCCGTCGCCCAGCACAAGCTCCACCTCGTCGGCGACCGGTATCCCTGCTCGCGCGAGCGTGTCCGCATAGGCCGCCAGTTGAAGCAGGGCCTCCACCTTCACCGAGCGCGCAAGCTTCGTATCGCGCAGCCGATAGCGCTGGTCGGCATCGAGGATGAGGAAGTCGGCGAAGCCGAGGAATCGCCCGTCGAACATCGCCGCCTGGTAGATGATCGGCGGCCGGCGCTCGACCGCCTGCATGGTCGCGTCGGCGGCCGCGGTGAGTCCCGCGATGGTGTAGTCGGGGCGACCGATGATCGCGACGTTCTCGGGCGAGAGCTCACGCAGCTCGTCAAGGTGACGCTGCTCGTGCTGGCCGCCGAGTTCTGCAGTGCGGGCGAGTAATTCGTCCTCCACCGCGACCGTCGGACCACGGCCCAGTTTCGCGTCGAACGAGCGCAGCAAGGCGTACTCGCAGCGGGCTGCGGCTGCGAGGTCGGAGGCGCTGTAGATCACTCGATCATCGGCGACGAACACGTGCCCAACTGTAGGCCCGCCTCCCGACACCCCAAGTACGCCCAAACCAACATTTGGGCGCACTTTTGCGGCATGTCACCGCCCAAACTCACGTTTGGGCCCGGTACCCCTTCCCGTCAGCTCAGCGGCCGACCTTGCGGGCGAGACGTCTGCGCACCGGGCTCTGCGACCGGCGCGGACGGGTTGGGTCCGGCCATGACCTGAGTCGGTGCTTCGTGTGACGGCCTGGCCGTGTGGGAGGCAGCCGTCGCGTCCGCCGGTCGCCCCGACCTGCGTTCGCGGAAGTTTCGCCCTTCTTCCTCGGCCCGCGACAGGTAGTCCTCCCACCGCTGCTGCATCGGCTTGATCAGGCCGCCGCCGACGCCGACGATGAGGATGCCGCCGACCGTGCCAAGGATGGCGATGAGCACCGGCAGGGTCACGGTCAGTGCGATGCCGACCTGGTTGAGCGCCGCGATGATGCCCAGACCGAGGATGAACACGCTGGCGATGGTGGCCAGCGGCCGACCGTAGGAGAAGCCGCTGAGCGCATTGGACACGATGTCGCGCACCGCCGCTGCGATCGCCGCGGCGACGACGATGATGATCAGCGCCACGAGCAGCTTCGGCAGGAAGGCGATCACACCGGTGAGCAACGCGCTCACGGGGTTGGGGCCGAAGACGCCGAATGCCAGTTGCAGGACGAACAACAGCAGCGCGTAGTAGACGATTTTGCTGACGATCGTCGAGGCGTCGTACCTGCTGTTCTGCAGGGCGCGCCGAATGCCTCCGCGCTCGACAGCGCGGTCGAAGCCCACGCGCTCGAGCACCTTGTCGATGGCCTTCTCGATCAGCTTGGCGATGATCCAGCCGACGACCAGTATCACGATGAAGATCAGAAGTTTGGGCGCTGTGGCGGCGACCGACCGCCACATGTCCTTCAGTGCGTCTTCCACGATGTCACTTCCTCGAGGAGCAGCGGCAGAGCGCCGCCAAATATTGACGAGGTCGTCATACCCCGTGGGTGGCGCGGTAAACAGGTCGGCGCGAAAGGTCAGCCGGGCATGTTGCCGATCAGCTCGACGCCGTTACCGTTCCACCGGAATTTCACGACGCTCTCCAGTCCGGGCGTGCCGTTGGAGTACACCAGCGCGACAGTGTCACCCGTGCTTTCCGACGGCTTGACGCTGTTGAACCCGTAGGTGTCGGGCACCCCGGTAGGGATGAACTTGCCAAGGTGAAACAGCACGGCGCGGGTGTTGGGGTTCTCGGCGTTGGTGTTGGCTTTGATGATGATCGCTGAGAGCTGGGCACATTCGTTGTAGGTGCCCGCCAGCGGCTCGGAACTCCACGCCTGCCCGCTGCGCGGGTCGCGGGGGAGTTCTGAAACGGTCCTGGTGATCTCGGGTGCGGCGAGGTTGACGGCGCACGGGTCGGGTGCGGCCGCCGCCGGTGCGGCGCTGGTAGGAGGCGCGGCGGGCTGGGCGGTCGCGGGCGCGGGTGCGGCGGCTGTCGTCGTCGCGTCCGGTGTCTTGGAGACCGTCGAATCACCCGAGCCGCAGGCGGCCAGCAGCAGCACGCCCGCCGCAGCCGCAGTCGCTGTCAGATGTCGCCGGCTGACCGGCACAGGACGCGGTTTCACAGTTGCGCACCGTACCGTCAACTCCGAGGCTGACCCGGCAGGCGGCGCGGCGGGTCGACCAGGTCGAGGCCACTAGACTGACAACCCGATGACGCCGCCCGACCCCGACGCGCCTGGAGCGCAAACGACATTCGCCGACCTGCAGATTCATCCCGCCGTGCTGCAGGCAGTCGCCGATGTCGGATACGAAACGCCGTCGGCGATCCAGGCCGCGACCATCCCCGCGATGATGGCGGGTTCCGATGTTGTCGGCCTCGCGCAGACGGGCACCGGCAAGACCGCGGCGTTCGCGATCCCGATCCTGTCCAAGATCGACGCGGCGGACAAAGTCACCCAGGCGCTGGTGCTGGCGCCGACGCGGGAGCTGGCGCTTCAGGTGGCCGAGGCGTTCAGCCGTTACGGCGCGAAGCTCGCGGTGAACGTGCTGCCGATCTACGGGGGTGCCTCCTACGGGCCCCAGCTGGCGGGTCTCAAACGCGGTGCGCAGGTCGTCGTCGGCACGCCAGGCCGGGTGATCGACCACCTGGAGAAGGGCAGCCTCGACCTCACACACCTCGACTATCTGGTGCTCGACGAGGCCGACGAAATGCTTCAGATGGGTTTCGCCGAGGACGTCGAACGCATCCTCGCCGACACGCCGGAGTACAAGCAGGTTGCGCTGTT
Source organism: Mycobacteriaceae bacterium 1482268.1 (assembly GCA_001665255.1). Taxonomy (GTDB): domain Bacteria; phylum Actinomycetota; class Actinomycetes; order Mycobacteriales; family Mycobacteriaceae; genus Mycobacterium. The sequence continues at coordinate 4,614 of LZSH01000147.1, forward strand.
CTCCGCGACCATGCCGCCGGCCATCCGCAAGATCACGTCGAAGTACCTGCACGACCCGGTTGAGGTGACGGTCAAGGCGAAGACGCAGACCGCCGAGAACATCACGCAGCGCTACATCCAGGTCGCAGGCCCGCGGAAGATGGATGCGCTGACCCGGCTGCTCGAGGTCGAGCAGGGCGACGCGATGATCGTGTTCGTCCGCACCAAACAAGCCACCGAGGAAGTCGCCGAGCGACTCAAGGCGCGGGGTTTCGCGGCTGCTGCCATCAACGGCGACATTCCGCAGGCGGTGCGCGAGCGCACCATCGCGGCGCTGAAGGACGGCAGCATCGACGTCCTGATCGCGACGGACGTCGCCGCGCGCGGACTGGACGTCGAACGTATCTCGCATGTCGTGAATTACGACATCCCGCACGATCCCGAGTCCTACGTGCACCGGATCGGACGCACCGGACGGGCGGGCCGGTCGGGAACCGCGCTGTTGTTCGTCACCCCCCGCGAACGTCATCTGCTCAAGTCGATCGAGCGCGTCACGCGCCAGAAGCTCGTCGAATCCGAACTGCCATCGGTCGAGGACGTCAACGCGCAGCGGGTGGAAAAGTTTCGCGATTCGATCACCACGGCGCTGGCGTCCCCGGGAATTGACTTGTTCCGCACGCTGGTTGAGGGATACGAACGCGACCACGACGTGCCCATGGCTGATATCGCCGCCGCGCTGGCCTTGCAGAGCCGCGACGGCGAAGAGTTCCTGATGACGGAGCCTCCTCCCGAGAAGCGGCGCGAACGTCCCGAACGGCAGCGTGACGACGGACCGCCTCGCAAGCGCCGCGAGATCCGCGACGACCTTGCGACGTACCGCATCGCTGTCGGCAAGCGGCACAAGGTGATGCCCGGCGCCATCGTCGGTGCGATCGCCAACGAAGGCGGCTTGCACCGAAGCGATTTCGGGCATATCACCATCCGTCAGGACTATTCGCTTGTCGAACTGCCCGCCAAGCTGGGTAAGGACACGGTGAAAAGGCTTGCCAAGACGCGGATTCAAGGACAGCTGATCGATCTGCAACCCGACCGCGGACCGAAGAAGTCGCACCGCAAGCCGAAATGACCGTTTCCAAGGGCGTCACAGATTCGCAGGCCCAGGGCGGGCTCGAATCCGTCGCGGCGCCCGAGCGCGTCGCGTCGCTCACCGGGATTCGCGCCGTCGCCGCGCTTCTGGTGATGGCGACCCACGCCGCCTATACCACGGGCAAGTACACGCACGGCTACGTCGGTCTGGTCTATTCGCGGATGGAGATCGGCGTCCCGATTTTCTTTGTGCTGTCGGGACTTTTGTTGTTCGGGCCGTGGGTGAAGGCCGCCGCGACGGCCGGGCCCGCGCCGTCCGTGCGCCGTTATGCGTGGCACCGGGTGCGTCGCATCATGCCGGCCTATGTCGTCACGGTGCTGACGGCCTACCTCGTGTACCACTTCCGCACGGCGGGCCCAAATCCCGGCCACACCTGGATGGGGTTGTTCCGCAACCTGACCCTCACGCAGATCTACACCGACAACTACCTGTTCTCGTATCTGCACCAGGCGTTGACCCAAATGTGGAGCCTGGCAGTCGAAGTCGCGTTCTACGCGGTGTTGCCGCTGCTGGCCTGGCTGTTGCTCACGGCGTTGTGCCGACGGCAATGGCGACCCGGCGCGCTGATGATCGGCCTGGTGATCCTCGCGGCCCTCACCCCGGCGTGGCTGACTCTGGTGCACACCACCGACTTCCTGCCCGACGGCGCGCGGCTGTGGCTGCCCAGCTATCTGGTTTGGTTCGTCGGGGGCATGCTGCTGGCGGTGCTGCAGCCGATGGGGGTGCGGGCGTACGCGATGGCCTGTGTGCCGGTTGCAGTGGTCTGCTACTTCATCATCGCCACGCCCCTGGGCGGCGAGCCGACCACCTCACCGTCGGAGTTGCGGGAAGCGCTCGCCAAGGCCGGCTTCTACGCGGTGATCGCGACGCTGGTCGTCGCGCCGCTGGCCCTCAACGACCGGGGCTGGTACGCGGGTCTGCTGGCGAGCCGCCCGATGGTGTTCCTGGGCGAGATCTCTTACGAGATCTTCCTGATCCACTTGCTGACGATGGAACTCGTGATGGTCGAGATCCTCCGCTTCCCGATCTACACGGGCTCGATGCCGGTCTTGTTCATCGCGACGTTCCTCGCGACGGTCCCACTGGCGTGGCTGCTGCACCGGTTCACCCGCGTCCGCTCCTAGCGCCTGACACCCGCGAAACGGCATTCCAGCAGGACGTCACTCGCACTTTCTCTGCTGGAATGCCATTTCGCGAGCAGGGGGCGGCGCCGTACAGCCAGATATTAGGTTAAGCTGCCCTAAGTTGACAGTGGAGGGCGAATCGATGGCTGACCAAAAGACGTCGCGCGGGTTCGAAGGCGTGCTCGTCAAGCTGTGGCGTGGCGGCGACTACCAGATGACGGTGATGGGCCGCACCGAGATCACGGCGAACTACCTGCGCCTGCACTTCAGCGCCAAAGAGCTGCTCGCCGACCGCGACATCCACCCGACGATGTGGATCCGCGGCTGGTTCCCCGACGGCGCAAAGTCCCATCAGCGCGGTTACACCCTGGTCAACCCGGACCCGGCGGCCGGCACCGTCGACATTGACTTCGCCATGCACGACGGCATCGCCACCCGGGGGGCGCGGCGGGCCGCGCCCGGCGACGTGCTCGAGGTGACACTGCTCGGCAGCAACTTCTCGCTGCCCGAACCCGCACCGTCCGGTTACGTCATCGTCGGGGACGCCGCGTCGCTCCCGGCTATCAACTCGCTGCTGGACGCGATCGGGGACACGCCGGCGCGGGTGTTCCTCGAGTCGGCTCATGACGACGACCGCGAGCTGCCGATCGCCCGTGACGCCAATGTGGTGTGGGTGGACCGCAAGAACGACGGCGAGGCGCTGGTAGAGGCGGTCAGTTCGTCGGCCTTCGACGCCTCCGATCACTTCGGCTGGGTCGCCTGCGACAACCGGACCACCCGCGCAGTGTCGAAGATCTTCCGCGAGGACTACAAGATTCCGCGCAAATCCATTAAGGCGCAAGCCTATTGGGTGGCTTAACCCGCTTCCTGCGTCGCCGGAACCACCATCGGCACCACGAACTGTTCGATCATCGCCCGTTCGTCGGCCTCGTCGAGTCCGGGGAACACCAGCAGCGACGTCATCACCCGCACCAGCCACCGCGCCTTGCGTTCGACCACCTCGGGGTCGTCGGGTGCCATCGAAATCAGGAACGCTTCGGTGAGCGCCTTGACCACCTGTGACTGCTCGGCGATCTCGGCGCCGATCGGCCGCTGCGTGGTGACGAACCACGATGACAGCGCGGGACTTTCGCGAACATTCCGCAGCGACGACACCATGCCCTGGATCAGCCGCTCGCGTGGCTCCTCGACCCCGGTGAGCTGGTCGGTCAGCTGATGGAACAGCCGATAGCTCTCACGGTGCACGTAGGCGGTGTAGAGCGCGTCGCGGTTCTCGAAGTACCGGTACAGCGTCGCGCGCGAACACCCTGCCGCTTTGGCGATTTCGTGCATGCCGACGGTCGCGGCGTCCTTCTGCGCGAAGAGCGCATTTGCGGCGTCGAGGATACGATCGGCGGCCACTTCGGTGCGGCGGTCGCCCAGCCAGTCGTTGCCCGCCATTACGCGGCCACCCGGAACGGGACGGACAGCGGTCTGCGGACGTAGCTGCCGCCGGCCCAGACCACTTTCGACAGGTCGACCTCGAATTCGGGGCAGCGGGCCAGCAGTTCGGTCAGCGCGATGCGCGACTGCATCCTGGCCGCGGCGGCGCCGAGGCAGAAGTGCGCGCCGTGGCTGAACGTCATGATGTTGCGAGGCCGTCGGCGGATATCGAGTTCGCCTGCGTCCGCGCCGTATTCGCGTTCGTCGCGGTTGGCCGACCCGTAGAGCAGCAGTACCTTGCGCCCGGCTGGGATGGTCGTAGTACCTACCCGCACATCGCGGGTAGTGGTGCGGGCCAAACCTTGCACGGGCGACGTGAGCCGCAGCAGTTCGTCCACCGCATCCGTCATCAGCCCGGGGTTGTTGATCAGCAGCCGGCGCTGATCGGGGCGTTGGTGCAACAGCTGCACCGCACCGCCGAGCATCCCGGTGGTGGTGTCGTTGCCGCCGGTGACCATCGTGAACGTGAAAGCCAGGATCGACAGCACGCCGGCCATATCCCCGTCGGCGCCGACACCCGCGGCGACGAGATGCGACACCGTGTCGTCCTCGGGTTCGCGCCGGCGCCGTTCGATCAGCTGGGTGAAGTACGCCATCATCGACGCGACCGCTTCACCCGCGGACACCGCGGCCTCGGCGAAACCGGTGGACTCCGAATTCGCGGCGACGATCGCCTCGGTCCAGCCGTCGAACTGTTCGCGGTCTTCCTCAGGCACGCCGAGGTAGTGCGCGACGACCATCGACGGCAGCGGCTTGAACAGCTCGGCGACGATGTCTCCGCCACCGGCGGCCCGCAGTCGCTCGAGGCGCTCCACCACGAACTGCCGCACGGCGGGGTCGACGGCCTCCACCTGGCGCGGCGTGAACCCGCGGGACACCAGCTTGCGGAATTCGGTGTGCGTCGGCGGATCCTGCATCACAAACGGCGGGTTGTCGGCCAGGCCGATCATCTCCAGCTCCCCATAGTTGACCGTGAGACCCTGCGCTGAGGAGAAGGTCTGGTGGTCTCGGGCGGCGCTCCACACGTCGGCGTGCCGGGACAGCACCCAGTAGTCGTGCTGGGGGCGATCGGCTGGGACCACGTGGTGTACGGGATCCTTGTCACGAAGCGCCTGGTACATCGGCCACGGATCGGCCCACGTCTCCGCCGTGGCGAGTTCGAACTGGGCGGGCGTGCGGTGAGACACGGCGGCGGTCATGTCTTATGAGTACGACACAACCCCATGCCCTGTCAACAGGATGCGGAGAATTGTTCTCAAATGGCCGCCCCGGGATTGAGGATATTTTCGGGGTCGAGCGCCTGCTTGATGCGGCGGTTGAGCTCCATCACCTCGGGGCCGACCTGGTCTTGTAGCCAGGGGCGTTTCAGCCTGCCGACGCCGTGCTCGCCGGTGATGGTGCCACCGAGGCCGATCGCCAGATCCATGATCTCGCCGAACGCGTGCTCGGCACGCTCGGCCATCGCGGCATCGGCGGGGTCGTACACGATCAGCGGATGGGTGTTGCCGTCGCCGGCGTGCGCGATCACCGAGATCATCACGTCGCGGTCCGCCGCGATGCGTTCGACGCCGCTGACGAGATCGCCGATCCGCGGCACCGGCACGCCGACATCCTCGAGCAGCAGCGTCCCCTTGGCTTCCACCGCGGGAATCGCGAAACGCCGTGCGGCCACAAAGGCTTCGCCCTCGTCGGGGTCATCGGTGGAGAACACGTCGGTTGCGCCCTGTTCGTCGAAAACGGCGGCGATCCGTTCGGCGTCCTCGGTCGCTGACCGTCCGCGTTCGTCAGAGCCCGCCAGCAACAGGGCCGCCGCGTCGCGGTCCAGACCCATCTTCAGCTTGTCTTCGACGGCGTTGATGGCGACGGCGTCCATGAACTCGAGCATCGACGGGCGCATCTGGCAGGCCACGCCGAGCACCGCATCGGTGGCCGCCTGGACCGTGGCGAAGTTGGCCACCACCGTGGCCGACCGGTGCTGCTTGGGCAGCAGCCGCAGCGTGATCTCTGTGACAATGCCCAGCGTTCCCTCGCTGCCGACGAACAGCTTGGTCAAGCTAAGCCCCGCAACGTCTTTCAGCCTCGGACCGCCGACCCGCACCGCCGTCCCGTCGGCCAGCACCACCTGCAGGCCCATCACATAGTCGGTGGTGACGCCGTACTTGACGCAGCACAGGCCGCCGGCATTGGTGGCGATGTTGCCACCGATGCTGCAGATCTCGAACGACGACGGATCCGGCGGATACCACAGATCATGTTCGGCCACAGCCCTTTTCACCTCGGCATTGAACAGGCCGGGCTGGCAGACCGCGGTGCGGGTGATGGGGTCGACGGTGATGTCGCGCATCTTCTCCGTCGACAGGACGATGCCGTCATCGAGCGCCGTGGCCCCGCCCGACAGACCGCTGCCGGCCCCGCGCGGAACCACAGGAACCCGGTGGGCGCTGGCCCATCGCATGATGATCTGCACGTGTTCGGTGGTCAATGGCCGCACAACTGCCAGTGGCTTGCCCGCCGACGGATCGAGCGCACGGTCCTGCCGGTACCCCTCCGTGATGGCCGGGTCGGTGACGACCATGCCGTCAGGCAGATCGGCAGACAGGCTGTCCAGAACGCTCACTCCTTTGATGCTACGAGGGGTCACGATGGGACCATCCAGGACGGAGCGGTTGGACGGGCTCGCTGTCCAGATCGCGAAGAGCGGGCAGGAAGACGGCGACGAGCCCGAGCAGCAGCATCGGCACCGACAGCGCCAGGAACGTCGTGTGCAGCCCGGCCGCATCGGCCAGGGGCCCCGCCAGGATCAGACCGAGCGGGCCCGCGGCGTAGGCCAGCGACCCCATCACGCCGACGGCGCGCCCGCGCAGGTGCTGCGGTGCGCGGGTCTGCATGACGTAGTTGTAGATCGGCGCGATCGGTCCGTAGACGAACCCGACGAGCGCGCACAGCCCCAGGATCAACGGCAGCGGCGGCAGGAACGCGATGATCGTCATCGCGACGCCAAGGGTGAGCACCGCCGTCAGCATGATGGTCCGTCGACGCGAATACCTCGACAGCACTGCATAACCCAGCGCGCCGACGAGTCCGCCGACGCTCAGCGCCATCAACACCCAGCCTAGTTGCGCGGGCTCGTCGCGGTCGGTGAAGTACTTGGGGAACAGAACCGATTCCATGGGCATGTAGAGACCCGTGGCAGCCAGGTCGACGACCGCGAGCGTGCGCAGCACCTTGTTGTGCCAGACGAAGCTCAGCCCTTCCAGGACGCCGGACCAGACGCCGTCGGGCAGCGCCGTGCGGTCCGGCGTGCCTGCGCCTTCGAGTCGAAGCGTCGCGATGGCGATGATCGACAGGATGAACGCGCCCGCCGTCACCCACATGGTGTTGACCCCGCCCAGCGTGGCGATCAGCAGGCCCCCGATGCCGGGCCCGATGATGTAGGACAGGTTGAACACCGCCTCGTACATGCTGTTCGCGTGGTCGAGCGTCCAGCCGGCGCGGATGGCGGCCTCGGGCAGCAGCGTCTCGCGTGCTGTCATGCCGGCGGGATCGAACAGCGCGCCGAGCGCAGCCAGGAACGCTAGGACGGCAACATTGACGGCCTGCACGCCGAAGGTGAGCGCGAGCAGGGGAACAGCGGCCACCGACAAGGCCGACAGCGCATCGGAGATCATCGAAACCCGTTTGCGCCCCAGATAATCCACCGCGGCCCCGGCGATCAGGGTTGCCACGAGCAGTGGAATGCTGCCCGCCATCGCGACTATCGACGCATCGAGGGCTGAACCGTTGCGCTGCAGCACAAGCCACGGGAAGGCGACGATCGAGATGCCGTTGCCCGCACCGGCCATCAGCGCGGCGAAGAGAACGACGGAGAGCGGTCCGCGCTTGCCGTTGATCATGGGATATCTCTTCAGAAATCTAACAGCGGCCCGGCCCGGTGGGCGACGGATTTTCCGTCGCAGGCACAGTGGAGCGGTGAAGTTGGCCCATCCCCGCACCGGCAAACGGTTCGAGTCGCCGGCGCCCCCGGGCGCCGGCTGGCCGGGTGATCCTGCTGCGCCGACGACGGTCGTCGCCGAAACGGCCGCGCAGGTGACGGTCATGGCCGAAGCGGCGGAATCGGTCGCACAATTGGACGCCGAGGTGTCGGTGTGCCGAGCCTGCCCGCGGCTGGTCGAGTGGCGCGAGCGCGTCGCGGTCGAGAAGCGCAAGTCGTTTGCGGGTGAACCGTACTGGGGCAGACCGGCGCCGGGCTGGGGTGCGGCGCGGCCGCGGGTGATGGTCGTCGGTCTTGCGCCTGCCGCGCACGGGGCCAACCGGACCGGGCGGGTGTTCACCGGTGACCGCTCCGGTGATTTTCTGTTCGCGGCGCTGCACCGTGCCGGGTTAGCCAACCAGTCGCTGTGTGTGGATGCCGGAGATGGGTTGACGCTCAACCAAACTCGGATCGCCGCAGCCGTACGGTGCGCGCCGCCGGCCAACGCGCCGACGCCTGCCGAACGCGCAACCTGTGCACCGTGGCTGGATGCGGAATGGCGGCTGGTCAGCCCGCACGTCCGCGTCGTGATCGCGCTCGGCGGGTTCGCCTGGCGCGCCGCTCTGGACATGGTCCGTGCAGGCGGGGGCTCGGTGGGCCGTCCGGCGCCGAAGTTCGGGCACGGCGCGACGGCTGCACTGCAGACGCTTCACGGTGAGGTGACGTTGATGGGCATCTACCACCCCAGCCAGCAGAACACGTTCACGGGCAAGCTCACCGAGGCGATGCTCGACGACGTCTTCGGCAAGGCCGCCGACATGGCCGGCGTCCAGTCGCGGGAAGGGGGGCGCGATGGCTAGCGTTGACGCCCGTATGCGACTTTCCGTACTCGACCTCGTACCGGTGCGCACCGACCAGTCGACCTCCGATGCGCTCGCAGCGTCCACGACGCTCGCGCAGACTGCCGACCGGCTGGGATACACCCGCTACTGGGTCGCCGAACACCACAACATGCCCTCGGTCGCGGCCACCAGCCCGCCGGTGCTCATCGCCCACCTGGCGGCCCACACGTCGCAGATCAGGATCGGCTCCGGTGGCGTGATGCTGCCCAACCACGCGCCGCTGGCCGTCGCCGAACAGTTCGCCTTGCTCGAAGCGGCGCATCCGGGCCGCGTCGACCTCGGCATCGGCCGGGCGCCCGGCTCGGACCCGCTGACGTCGTACCTGCTGCGCAATTCGGCGGGACGCGACGATAGCGACATCGACAAGTTCCCCGAATACCTCGACCACGTCGCGGCGATGATGAGCGCCAACGGTGTTCGCGTGTCCATCCCGCAGCAGGACTACATCCTCAAGGCGACACCCGCCGCGGCCAGCGAGCCGCGGCTGTGGCTGCTCGGCTCGTCGATGTACTCCGCGCATCTGGCCGCCGCCAAGGGCCTGCCGTATGTGTTCGCCCACCACTTCTCCGGCCAGGGCACCGCCGAGGCGCTGAGCGTCTACCGCTCGGAGTTCAAGCCTAGCGATCTCGCGTCTGAGCCTGTGACGTTCCTGACGGTCAACGCGGCAGTCGCCGAAACACACGACGAGGCAATGGTATTGCTACTGCCGAATCTGCAGATGATGGCGAAGCTACGCACTGGCCAGCCGCTCGGTCCCGTCGAACTCGTCGAGGACGCCCAACAGCGCAGGCTGACGCCGCAGGAGCTGGCGGTCGTCGAGTCCGGCACGCGCAGAGCGGTCGTCGGCGATCCGACGGAGGCGGCCGAGCAGCTGCGTGCGTTGGCTGCACAGTTCGATGTCGACGAGGTGATGGTGCACCCGGTGGCGTCGGCCCGTCGCGGTACCGATCCGGCGACGGCGCCCGCCCGCGTCAAGACACTGGAGCTGCTCGCGAAAGAGCTGTTCTAGTCAGTCTTTCGGCGTCAGCCTGACGATCGGGATCGGCCGCGTGGTCTTCTTCTGATACTCGTTGTAGGACTTGTTGTATTTCGTGACGACTTTCCAGAGACGTTCACGATCGGGATCGCCGGGCAGAACGGGCGCCGCCGTCACCGCGAAACGTTTTGGGCCTACGTTGATCTCGATGTCGGGGTTCGCCTTCAGGTTGTGATACCAGCCGGGTGACCGCGGTGAGCCGCCGTTGGACGCCACCACCAGATAATCGTCGCCGTCGCGGGCATACGTCAGCGATGTGGTGCGGGCTTTACCGGACTTGGCGCCGGTGGTGTGCAGCAACAGACTCGGCAGCAGCATCAAGCGATGACCAATCCATCCGTTGGTGCGCTGGTAGACGGTGTTGTGCAAGCGCAGGAACGTGCCGAAGACCTTCTCGACCGGCGAAGCCATGAGTCAGTCCTTCGGTGCGGCGTCGAGTTGTGCCAGCGCTTCGCGAAGGATCCGGCCGGTCTCTTCGCGATCGGGGTCGCGGCGCAGCAGCATGCCTTTCGCGAACGACAGCTTGTCGCCGTTTTGCCGTGGCAGCACATGCAGGTGGATGTGAAACACGGACTGAAACGCCGCCTCGCCGTCATTGATGACGACGTTGTTGCCGTCGGCGTGCAGACCCGAGCGGCGTGCAGCCTTGGCGATGCGCTGCCCGATGCGGACCAGGTCCGCACACGTCTCCGGTGGGGTGTCCGTCAGGTCGACGGTATGGCGTTTGGGAATGACGAGGGTGTGGCCGCGGGTGAACGGGCGGATATCCAGGATGCCCAGATAGTCGTCGTCCTCGTAGACGCGGATGGCCGGGGCTTCACCGGCGACTATGGCGCAGAACACACAAGACATTCCGTCAGGCTAGCCGTTGACGAAATCGTTACACCGTCGCCCCTTTGCTCATCGGGAATGGCGCTCTGCCCAAGTCACGGCGGTCTGTTGTGGCCGCCACAGCCCAAAAGTCTTGGACGGTATAGATCGTTCTCTCAGTCCAGTCTCAGCGAGCGTATGCACAGTGTGGCTAACCACTTTGCTCCGCAGTGCCAAGGAAGAAACGGAATCCATGAAGAAGCAATCGCGAAACTCGCTGCGCCGCACCCGTCGTGAAACACGCCCGAGTCAGCCTGCAGGCCAACAGCATCCCGGCAATCCCGTGCACAGCGGGTACCAGCAGCCCTACGACTGGCGTTACGCAACGCAGACACCACACTCGTCCTACGGAATCTATAGCACTGCGCATCAGCCGGATTCGGCATCAACCGCACCAATTCCCGTGGTGCAAAAGCGCTCTCGGACCGGTATCGCTATTGCAGGTGCAGCGGCGGG
>LZSH01000148.1 GCA_001665255.1 Mycobacteriaceae bacterium 1482268.1
CCATCGATGCGACGATCGCGATGCGCGCGGCACGGGAACTGTTCGGGGCCGGCTTGAAATCCCCGAAGGCGGTGCTGGCCGCCGACCGCCGCACCGTGATCCGGATTTTCGGGCAGGCGCACTACGTCCGCTATGACGAGAGCTCGGCGACCCGGCTGGCCGATATCGCCGTCGCCGTTCGAGACAACTACGGCGGCGATCTACGACGCATCGCCGCTGACACCGACATCGACACGGCGAAGCGACTCTTGAAGCAGTTCAAGGGAATCGGTGACACCGGCGCCGGTATCTTTCTCCGCGAGGTGCAGGACGTGTGGACCTGGGTGCGGCCGTACTTCGACCAGCGTGCCACCGCCGCCGCGCGCCGGATCGGGTTGCCCGCCGATCCCGCGGCGCTCGGCGCGCTCGCACCGCGGAGCACGGCGAAACTCGCTGCGGCACTCGTGCGCGTCTCATTCGACGACGACATGCGCGCTGCGCTCGTCGCGTGATTCGGATCGGGACCTCGGGCTGGTCGTATGACCACTGGACCGACGTGCTCTACCCGCCGAAGACGCCGGTGTCGAAGCGGCTGGCGATCTACGTCGAGGAATTCGACACCGTGGAGCTCAACGCCAGCTTCTACCGCTGGCCGCGCGACGCCGCGTTCACCGGCTGGCGGCAGCGCCTACCCGACGGCTTCACCATGGCTGTCAAGGCGCACCGCGGGCTGACCCACTTCCGTCGGCTGAATTCACCCGAGCCGTGGGTAGAGCGCTTCGAGCGGTGCTGGAAGGCGCTCGGTGACCGCGCCGAGGCCCTGCTCGTCCAGGTGCATCCCGAACTGGAGCGTGATGACGCCCGACTCGACCACTTTCTCGCCCTCATGCCGCGATCGATTCCAGTGGCGATGGAGCTACGGCATCCGTCGTGGAACGATCCAGCCGTCTTCGAACTGCTGAAACGACACGGCGCCGCCTATGTGGTGATGAGCGGTGCCAAGCTCGCGTGTGTGCCTGTCGCCACCAGCGACTTGGTCTACATCCGGATGCACGGCCCCGAACCGGCGTCGCTCTACACCGGCTCCTACTCCGACGACGAGTTGCGGCTGTGGGCCGACCGCGTCACGGCCTGGCACGAAGAAGGCAAGCGCGTCGATGTCTACTTCAACAACGATCTCGGCGGTCACGCGGTGCGCAACGCGCGGCTGCTGCGGGATCTGCTGGCCCCCTCGTGACGTGCCGAATCTTCCATCTCTACGCTGTTGACCGACATGAGGACGATAGCCCTGACCTCGGCGGCCTTGCTGGCCATCACCGGCTGCACGGCCGAGCGCATTGTGAACACCGGCGAGTGGGAGACCGACACCGCGACCAGTACATCGCTCGAACCGCCGTTGCCGCCCACCAACCCTGCGCACCTCCCGAACGCGTTCGACTTCGTCCAAGACGTCAACGGCACAGCGGCCTACTACTTTTCGACACCCAGCGGTCGCTGGCAGTGCGCGATACTGCCCCGCGACAAAGTGGGCTGCACGGCCACCAGTGGCGGGCTGGGCATCGCCGGCGCCCCCGAGACGGTGCCCAATAGCGCCGGACAACAGGTGCCCACGAACGCGCTCGTCATCGAGCCGCAGGGCGACCCCCACTTCGCCGCGCTGGATCCGGCGCCGGTGGCCCCGCCCGCACCCGCCAACGTGCTGCCGTTCAACCGAACCCTGATCGTTGCCCGGTTCCGCTGCAACATCCAAGAGGCCGCCGGCGTGTCGTGCCTCAGCGAGGAGAGCGGCAAGGGCTTCACGTTCAGCGCCGACGGGTACCTGCCGCAGTACACCGAAGTGCCGCTCGACGCGCCCTAGCTGCTTCGCTCAGTTCAGGTTCGCCGTACCGTCGGGGTGCACCGTGATCGTCACGCCCGCGATGTCCTCGCGTACCGTCGCCGCCGCCTCGGTGGGATCGGCGATAACCGCAAGGGCCCGGGAGTCCGAAGGCGTGCGAACCGCCACGAATGCCTTCTCCGCGGACCCGGCGCGGTCGAACGGCGTCGTCCACGCTTCGACGGTGCCGGCGCCGGACCACTGCGCGTCGGCCGTTCTGGTCGGCTCGGCGTCAACGGCGGC
>LZSH01000149.1 GCA_001665255.1 Mycobacteriaceae bacterium 1482268.1
GCATGCCGCGCCCGGTGTAGCGCTTCGCGAGCGAGACCACAAGCCGCAGGTTGGCCTCGAGCAGGTGGCTGCGCGCAGCCTGGCCGTCACGCACGACGATCGCCAGATCGCGTTTGCGGTTGTCGCCGAGACGCTTGCGGGTCTCCAGCAGATGTTGCGCGTAAAGCCCTGCCTCGATGCGCTTTGCGAGTTCCACCTCATCGGCGGCGTTCAGCAAGGCCGTTTTGCCGATGCCGTTCAGGTACACCCGCACCAGATCAGCGGCTGGACTCTGAGCGTCCAGATCGTGGTCAATGCGGCTTAACGTGGCATTTGCCATCAGGGCCTCCTGCTCGGCTCGAACTGTCAAGAACTTCAACGCGCAATTGCTCCGAAGAGTTCCCACGAACCGGCCGGTTCACACGTGTTGATCAGCGGTTTTGTTCCGACGATCTGAGAATCATCTGAGAATCCAGCAAGATGCCGCTCAGGAAGGAACGCCGCCCGCCGCGTCGCCGTCGTCGTGTTGCGGCGTTGACCGGGGGCGCTCCTCGAGCGCGGGCCGTTCCGCCGTTGGAAAGAGCGGGATGCGGCGGGCGTCATATCGCCGGGGCTCTTCGGCCCGGCGTGGCGGGCGGTCATTGGCGATGAGGACCGCGATCCACGGCAGCGGTACCGACACCAGAATGATCGCCAGTGAGATCAGCCCGTTCTCCCAGATGCCGTAGGCCACCGCGGCCAGCAGGAGCGCCGGGATGCGGAACGCCATGATGGTCAAGTACTTGCGCACGCGTTCGCGGTGCTGCTCTTCGTAGCTTGGCGCGGCGGCGGTGATGAGGACGGGTCGTCCGTCGTCGTCGAAACCCAGCTGTGGGCCGTGTTTCATATGTCCCACTGTTCCACACCATTCCACCTACGACGCGACCGGTTTCGCACGGATCTGTCGCCGGGCACAATGAACCCATGCAAACCCAGACGATCGAGCGCACCGACACCGACGAACGCGTCGACGACGGGACCGACAGCGACACCCCGAAGTACTTCCACTACGTCAAGAAGGACAAGATCGCCGAAAGCGCCGTCATGGGTACGCACGTGGTAGCGCTGTGCGGCGAGGTGTTTCCCGTCACAAAGGCCGCCAAACCGGGTTCGCCGGTATGCCCCGACTGCAAACGGATCTACGACAAGCTCAAGAAGTAGCGGCGTCACCCTTGGGGGCCGCGGTCGCCGGTGACTCCACCGGTGCCGAACCGCCGTTGATCGACTCGAGTGACTCAGCGGCCTTCTCCTCCAGCCACCACCGGAACCGCTTCGCATGGGTGGCCGGCGCGGGCCATTCCTCTTGCACCGCGGCGTTGAGCTCGGCACCGATCATGATCGCGAAGCCCAGGAAGAATGCGAACAGCAGGAACGCGATCGGCGTCGCCAGAGCGCCATACGTATAGCCCGTGCTGGTGATGTAGGTCAGATAGATGCGCAGCCCGACCGTGGCGACCAGGAACACCAACGTGGCGAGCAGGGCGCCCAACACGAGCCGGTGCGACGGCAGTGGTTTGGGCAGCGACACCCGGTAGAGGAACGTCACAGACACGAGGAGACCGAAAAACAGCGCGGGGTAGTAGCCGTACCGCAGCATGTTGTCCCAACTTTCGGGAATGTGCTCACCGATCTTCAGCGGCCCGAGTGCCACGAACGGCGCCGTCGCGATCGCCAGCACCAGCATCACCACGTAGAGGCCGAGTGCGAAGAACCGCTGCCTCACGGGGTGCCGCAGCGGTGTCTGGTCGTGGGCTTCGGTGATCGAGTCGACGAACGCCGACACCGCCGACGAGCCCGCCCACAGGGAGATGACGAACCCGAGGGACACCACCTCGCCGCGGGCGCCCTTGACGATGTCGCGGATGGTCGGCGAGATGATCTCATTGACGACGTTCTTCGAAAAGAAGCTGTTGGCGATGTTGATCAGCTGCTCTTCGATCATCGGCAGTGTCTGCGGCCCGAACAACGGCGCTATGTAGGCCAGGCTGCCGAGCATCCCCAACAGCAGCGGCGGCAACGACAACGCACACCAGAAGGCCGCCTGGGCTGATTCGGAGAAGATCGAATCGTCCCAGCTTTTCGACAGGGTCCGTTTGGTGATGTGCCAGATGTGATGCTTCGACGGCTTCGGCTTGACGGGCTGCTGGTCATTCATGACCAGCCCAGCATCCCTGACGAGGCGTCGTCGTGCCCAGCCCTGCTAGGCGTCGACGGGATCAGCCGCGCTGGCCTCGAGTACGGCAGCCATCTCGATCAGCTTGGCCTCGTGTTCATTGGCGTGGTGCTGGCAAAACAGTAGCTCGGCACCTGACGGCAACTTTGCCCGTACGCGAGCAGCGGCGCCGCAACGATCGCAGCGATCAGCCCGGGTCAGTTCGGGACTGGTCAGAGTTGCGTTCATGGCTCCTCCGTCTCTGCTCGTGGTGAACCGGTAATTACCCGGTTTCACGCATGTCCACTCTCTCAGACGTATTCGGTTTCGGCCTTGTTCCCTAGCCGTATACGGGTGTGTCGTTTTTCACGTCTAACGAAGTTGCCGAGAAGGCAGGCTAAGGAGATGCTCGTGCACATCTGTGCCTCGGCCGATTGGCAGCTCGCCAAGGACCGCGGCGAGCACCGTCCGGACTCGCTCGAGGCCGTCGGTTTCATCCATCTTTCGACGCCTGAGCAGGTACATCTGCCCGCCAACCGGCTTTATGGGGGACGAACCGATCTTGTGCTGCTCCACGTCGATCCTGCCCGGTTGACCGCTCCGGTCCGCTGGGAGCCGGGCGTGCCGACCGATCCGGAGTCGATGCTGTTTCCGCATCTGTACGGCCCGCTGCCCGTACGGGCTGTGACCAGTGTCACGCCCTATCCGCCGCGACCCGACGGCTCGTTCCCATCGCTCACGTAGGCGTCGACCTCAATCTCGACCATCGATCCGGGGGAGATGAGCGCTGAGACCTCGACCATCGTCGCTGCCGGCCGGACGTCGCCGAAGAACTCGGCGTGCACGGCCGCGACCTCCTGCCAGCGGGAGATGTCCGTGACGAACATCCGGGTGCGCACCACGTCGGAAAGTGAGGCCCCTGCCTGGGTCAGCGCGGTCTGTATGCGACGCAACGCTTCCCGCGCCTGGTCGGAGACGGTGTCGCCAGGCGCCGTCGTTCCGGAAACCGACACCAGGCGCCCGACGCGCACCGCTCGCGAGTAGCCGACGGCCGTCTCGAACGCCGAATCCGACGACACGCTCTGGCGCTGGGTCACCGTTACAAATTTAGTGCTGACCGTCGTCCTCGCGAAGCCGAGTACATACACTGACCCACCGTGAGCATTCTGGTGGGTTTCGCCCCGTGGATCGTCTATTGGGTCCTGGTCGGCAACGTCCCGTTCGAGGCTGCGGTGTTGGTCGCACTGGCGGTAGCGGTGGCGTCGTTCGTGATCGGCCGGGTGAAGGGGACGCCGGGGCGCACGCTCGAAATGGGTGCCGTCGGAACGTTTGTCGTGCTGGCGATCCTCACGTTCTCGGTGAGTGAGACGTTCATGCAGCAGTGGATGCAGCCGCTGAGCAACGCGGGCATTTTCCTGGTCGCATTGGCCAGTTTGTTGATCGGCAGGCCGTTCGTGCGCGAGTTCGGCGAGGTCGATCAGCCGGAGGAAGTAATCAAAAGCGATACGTTCAAAAGGATTACGACGTTGTTGACCTGGATCTGGGTCGGCGCGTTCGGGGGCATGACGGTGTCGTCGGCCATTCCGCCGATCGTCTACCGCGACGCCACGATTCTGGACACCAAGACGCCGTTGTCGTTCCTCTGCTACTGGGTGATCCCTTTCTCTCTGCTCGCTTTGGCGGCGCTGGCGTCGCGCGTGCTGCCCGAGCGGATGGCTCCCGGCGACGACGAGGAGCGCAAGACATCATTCGTCACGTTCGCCGAAGCGGAGATCGACCAGTTGATGTATGCCGCCACCGAGGCCGTCAAGCGCGAAGTCGGCGCGGGCAAGGAGGCCTACGACATCAGGATCGGCAGCAAGGGCATCCCGTTGTCGGGTGACGAGACCCGCGAATCATGGCCTGCGACATACAAAGTGCGACCGAAGCGCAAATGATGCCGCCGAGATGACGACCGACGGCGTCGTCCTCGTGCACGGCTCGAACTTGACGGCCGCGTGCTGGGACGCAGTGATCGGTCACCTGGCTGTGCCGGCGGTGGCGATCGACTTACCGGGCCGAGGTAGCCGTCCGGCCGACATCGTGACCGTCACACTCGACGACTGCGTCGATGCCGTCATCGAGTCCGCGCGCCAAGCCGGCTTCACCCGCTTCGTCCTCGTCGGGCATTCGCTCGGCGGGGTCGTGATCACCGAGGGCGCTCGGCGGATTCCGAACCGAGTCGCCGCGCTCGTCTACGTCGGCGCTCTCGTCCCCGCGCCCGGGATGAACGCCGCGAGCATCATGTTCGGAGATGATCTGCCGACGGCGGACCCGAGGACGACTACCGAGGACCGGGCGAAGCTGTTCTTCGCGAGCGGTATGACCGACGACCAATGGGACGAAGTGTGGCGGCATTTCGTGCCCGAATCCCCACTCCTGTGGAACGCGCGGCTGACCGGCTTTCCCGACGACGTGCCGATCACATACGTCAGCATGGTCGACGACGTCGGTGTCCCGCCTGCGCTCGCGGAGCAGATGATCGCCAACGCCGGCACCAACGTGACCCATCAGGTGTTGTCCGCAGGCCACCTCGTCATGGTGACGAAGCCCCTGGAGCTTGCAAACGCAATTAACCAGGCTATCGATCGTTGACTTGGCAGTTCACCCAGAGTTTGCTTGCTCCATTGATCGGGTTGTGGGTCGGGGTTTCTTGGGGAGGACGACGTGTCCCATCGAGCCATCAGCCGCACGCTGTGGTCTGCGCTGCCGGCGATCGCCGCGCTCGTCTCGACCGCGCTCGTCGTGAGTCCGCCTGCCGCCGCGAAGTGGCCGGCGGCTGAACCGTGCGTCTCGAACGGTCGGACGTTGAAGCAGCAGTACGGGTACTCGGTTGCGGTCCTGACATCCGCCTGCACGCAGGTGCCGGCCGACGAGAAGTGGGCCGTATCGATCCCGTGGACCATGGCTAACAGCTACGAACACAAACCGCCGGGTTTCGTGACGGACTTCGCCACCCCGCTGGATGACTTCCGCGGTGCCCTACAGAGCATCGAATACGTCGTCGATGCCGGGACCGCGTATCAGAGCAACCGCTCGTTCCCGGGCGACAACAAGATCTGGACCGGCCAGCTGCCGTCGGCGCCGGGCATCCAGGCAGTCAACACGGTGGGCCTCGGCTCGCTTGACCCGCTGCCGATCGGTAGCCACACCGTCGACGTCTCGTGGAAACTGTGGACTCCGCATTGCGACGGGTTCAGCGCCGATCAGGGCACCAGTTGCCTGCCAAAAGGCGAGACCGTGGTGAAGCACATCGCTTTCACGGTCGTGGACCCGCATTCGCCTGGGGCGCAAAGCTAGGGAATCACCCCATATCTTGCCTGGTCGTTTGTTGTTAACGTCCGGCGCATGTCTTCCTCGTACGGCAAGAAACTGGCGGGGGCCGCAGCGGCGGCGGCTGTGGTCACGATCCTGATCACCCCGGCGCCGGCTCAGGCACGGCCGAGGTTCGAGTGCTACGACCAAGCGGGTTACCAATTCCCCGGTGGGGAAGTGGTGATCAACTACCTGGATGTCGACGCCCAAACGAAATTCAATGCTCCTCGCGGTATCACGGTGGATGCTCCTGCGGAGACCTTCTACGGCAACGGCACCAGCTTGAAGGGCCGGGTCACCGGCGACATCGACAAGGGCGGGAACTGGATCAAGCTCACTGTGACAAGAGGATCCAAGTACCCGCCGTTGCTTCTCACCGGCGCCGTCCAGCCCGACAACACCCCCGCGGGCAATCTCACGTACGAGAACCACGACAGCCAGTCGTGGGACTCGCCCACTCAGCTTGCGTGCATCCCCGGTCCGCCCGTCGAGGACCGACCTGCACGAGCTCCTGCGCCAGCACCTGAGGCGCCACAACCGGTAGCGAATACGGCTCCCACCGAGGCGCAAGCTCCGCCACCCGCGCAAGCTCCGCCGCCGGAGCAGGCCCCGCCACCGCAGGACGCCGCGGCGCCGCAGCCGAACCAGGCGTGCATCCCGGACCCGTTGGACCTGAACTTCCCCGGAGCCTGCTGACTACGCGATGGGGTGGGTGTTCCAGTAGTTCCACGGGTATTCGCAGAACAGGGCGTACCCGTCAGGTGTTTGCGCGCTGACGTGCTCGCGGAAATCCGGGGATTTGGCGTACACGTCGAGGATGCACGAGTCGCCCTTCTCCCGAACTCCGACCAGCGTTCCGCCGTCCACCCACTGGTAGCCGTCTTTGGGGAACGGGCGCCGGCACGCCAAGACGTTGCCGTTGGCGTCCCATCCGAAGACCCACGTGACCGCGCTCCCGCACGGTGCACCCAGTGCCGCACCGCTCTTCATGTTGGGCACCGGCACGTCTTCGGGACCTGCGGCCGCCGTCGGCGCCGCGAAAACTGCGAAAACAAGGGCCGCCACTACTGAGTACAGCGCACGTTTCATACGGGGCAAGATACCCGCTAGCCGATCAAACTAGTCACGGAACGCACTCGATGGTCGAGATCGGGCCCGCGGGTGCGCTCTTGCCGCCCACTGCGATAAGCATTTCGAGGTCGATCAGCAGGCCGATGTCAGATGAAGAGCGTTCCGGCAGAACGCTTTCCAGAAGCAGGAGCTTGATGCGGGCCACTTCCTCGTCGTTCCAGGCATGCAGGATCGCCTTCAGAGGTAGGCGTCGGCCCCCACTGGAACCGACTCGAAGAAGGTTCCACCGGCCACCTCACAGCGATCCGTGACACCGCCTTCCCCAATTCGGGACCGGCCCCGTCGACCACAGACGGCAGGTCACAGAGAGTCGACGGCGCTGCACGGGCTTTCACAGCACTTACTGTGCAGCACCGAATATTTGTCGCTCAGTCCAAGTCGTCGCGCAGTACGCGTCGATATGCGCTGTGCTTCAGCAGGTTTGATGCTGGTCGCGGTCAAGCGTTATGGGCGCCAATACCTTTGACTGACGGGCGGCTGCCGTGGCTAGTTCCGCCATCGTCCATGTCACGCACAACGCCACGCAATCAGCAATTCACAGAGCAGGAGTCGGTTTAATACCGCTAACATCAGTACTTATCGAATGCGGTAATTTACGCATCTCTCGAAGAAGCTTCTGCCGCTGCCTGAGCAGTCTTCGGCGAAAACGCGGACCGCGTCAATGGCGAAGGCTCCTCGACGGCGCCGCTGAACAGGGCATTTAAAATTGGCGGGTGCGATAATAATATGGCGAATTATCTTGTAGGCAACGTTATTTAGGCGCAAGAACAAATTGGAGTACTCGACTACTCGATTGCGCCGGCGGCCGGAAACTTACATTCCAAAAGGTGACCCGCAGGTCACATCAACCGAAGCCACATAAGTCCAGTGGCTTCGCCTGCGCGGCCGGGAATCGGCCGAACTCGAAGGGGAGAGGACACCATGAGTAATGCAACATACATCGGGCGCATCGGGGCGCTGGCCGTCGCCCTAGGCATCGGGATAGGGCTGACCTCGACGCCGGGGGTGGCAACGGCCAAGCCTAAGACGGACTCCGATAGCTCCGCGTCTACCGATTCCTCGGCGCCGGCTCCGAAGGCCCAGCCGGCAGCGAAGACCAAGCCGGTACAGAACATTTCCATCTCAAGAAACGGTGTGGTGAAGCGGCAAAGCGGCACAGCGCTGGCCTCCACGACGGTCGGCGACAAGTCTAAGGCGGTGGCCCGCGGCGACGGCGCTATCGCCGATGCGACCAACTGCACCAAGTGCAGCGCGTCGGCCACCGGCGACGGCAGTGTTGCCACCGCGACAGGTGGCCAGGGCAACGTGGCAACAGTCGAGGGCGCCCACAGCACGGCGACCGCGACCGGCGGCGGCACCAATATCGCCACCGTCACCGGCGACAACAGCAACGCCTACGCCGGCTCCGTCGGCACCGACAGCAGCGGTAACACGGCAACGATCACAGGCGACAACAGCCTCGCCCAGGCGGGCTACACGGGCGGCGGCAACAACAACAACACCGCCAGCGTCACCGGTAACAACGGCATCGCCATCGCGGGCTCCTTCGGCGACGACAACACGAACAACCGTGCAACCGTCATCGGCGACGACAGCACCGCCGAGGCCGGCAGCGGCATCTCTGGCAACTTCGACGGCAACAACAACACCGGGAATGTCGCCACCGCCACCAACACCGGCCAAAACGGTAGCAGTTTCGCCCTGGCTGGCATGGGCTCCTTCGATACAGCTAACACCGCCACCGCCACCAACAGCGGCTACAACAGCGCGGTCGAGGCCAGGGCCGGCGAAGATACCCTCAACGGCATCGGGACCAACAACAGCAACAACACGGCCACCGCGATCAACACCGGCAACAACAGCGGCAATGTCAAAGCCGCTGCCGGAGTATTCGGCTCCAACAACACCGGCAACAGTGCCACAACCACCAACACCGCCGACGGCGGTACCACCCTTGCAAGCGCTGGCTCGACTGGCAACTCGAACATCGGCAACACTGCCACCGCCACGAACAACGTGCCCGGCGTCTATACCGAAGCCTTGGCGGGCAACGGCGCCGACGCCAACATCGGGTGCTCGGCCTCGGCTGCTAACGGACAGATGGTTTCCGAGAGCAGCCCCGGCGGCGGCCCCGGCTGCCCGTAGCCGCGCGAACAACCCCCGCGCGGCGGTGTGTCCTTCCAAACGACACCCGCCGCCGGGGGCGGGGCGCTTGCATACGGCGTGTCGCTCAGTCGAGGTAGTCGCGCAACACCTGAGAACGGCTGGGGTGACGCAACTTCGACATCGTCTTGCTCTCGATCTGCCGGATGCGTTCGCGGGTGACGCCGTAGACCTGACCGATCTCGTCGAGCGTGCGGGGCTGCCCGTCGGTCAGGCCGAACCGCAGCCTGACAACGCCTGCCTCGCGCTCGGAAAGCGTCTCCAGTACCGACTGCAGCTGATCCTGCAGCAGCGTGAAGCTCACCGCATCGACGGCGACCACGGCTTCGGAGTCTTCGATGAAATCGCCCAGCTGCGAATCACCTTCGTCGCCGATGGTCTGATCCAGGGAGATCGGCTCACGCGCGTACTGCTGGATCTCCAGCACCTTCTCCGGCGTGATGTCCATCTCCTTGGCGAGCTCTTCGGGCGTGGGCTCGCGGCCCAGATCCTGCAGCAGCTCGCGCTGGATGCGGCCGAGCTTGTTGATCACCTCGACCATGTGCACCGGGATGCGGATCGTGCGGGCCTGGTCGGCCATCGCGCGCGTGATCGCCTGCCGGATCCACCAGGTGGCGTACGTGGAGAACTTGTAACCCTTTGTGTAGTCGAACTTCTCGACTGCACGGATCAAGCCGAGGTTGCCCTCCTGGATGAGGTCCAGGAACGCCATGCCGCGGCCGGTGTAGCGCTTGGCCAGCGACACGACGAGTCGCAGGTTCGCTTCCAGCAGGTGGTTTTTCGCGCGGTCGCCGTCGCGGCAGATCCACGCCATGTCGCGTCGCTGCGCGGCGGGCAGCTTCTCGCCCTTCTCGGCCAGTTCCGCCATCAGTTGGGTGGCGTAGAGACCGGCCTCGATACGCTTGGCCAGCTCGACTTCCTCTTCGGCGTTGAGCAGCGCGACCTTGCCGATCTGTTTGAGGTACGCGCGCACCGAGTCGGCCGACGCGGTGAGCTCGGCATCTTTGCGGGCCTGGCGCAGCGCCTCGGATTCCTCTTCGTCCCAGACGAAGTCACCCGATGCCTTGTCCTTCTCGGTCGGCTCGGCGATCTCGTCCTCGTCGGCGGCGGGCGCATCCTCGGCGGAACTCTCCGCGGCCTTCACGTCGCCTTCGCTCTCTGCCTCGTCCTCGTCACTCGCCCCGTCGTCCTCGGCGGCATCGTCTTCGGCGGTGTCGTCGTCGAGATCCTCGAGATCGAGGTCCTCGTCTACCAGCTCCTCGCCGGGTTCGGCGTCGAGTTCGTCGCCGGTCTCCAGCTCGTCGTCGTCGGTGACGTCGGCCTTGGCTGTCGTCGGCTCCGGCGAGGTCGCCTTCTTGGCGCGGCTGCGCGGCGCGGGACCAGCAGCCTTGGCGGGCTTGACGGCCGCGCGGCCCTTGGCGGCGGGCTTGTCGGTCTTCGCGGTGCTCGCGGCTGCCTTGGTGGCTCGCTTGGCGGGTTTGGCAGGCGCGGTCCCATTGGTCTTGGCTGCCGAGGCCTTCTTCGCGGGGGTCTTGGTAGCGGTGCGCTTCGCCGGCTTTGTGGCTGCCGGGCTTGCCTTTGTCGCTGCCACGTCACCCTTTCGGTCATGAGGATTTCGATGGCCTGGGGGCATGCACCATCGAAAAGCGTCTGCTATGTCGAATGTGGCGTTTGATATCTGCGGGGATACTCACCGCTTTTCGGTTGCGGCCGCCATCGACCATTGTAACGACAGTGTTGGCTATCGCCGCGTCGAGCGGCGAATTTGGCCTCGGCGAGCCCTCATTTCGCCCGCCGCGGCGCGTCACTGGGTGGCGGTAGCTGTGACATCGACCTCTGAGGCCATCGCCGCACCGACGATGCCCGCCGTGTTCTGCAGGGTGGCCGCGACGATCGGGGTGCGGATCTTGAGCAGCGGAAGCCACTTGTCGGCCTTGCGGCTGATGCCGCCACCGGCGATGAACAGATCCGGCCAGATGGCGTTCTCGATCGCGACGAGCACCCTGGTCACTTCCTTGCACCAGCGCTCGTAGCTCCAGCCCTTGTTCTCCTTGACCGAGGAGGCGGCGCGGTGCTCGGCCTCCTTGCCGCCGACCTCGAGGTGGCCGAACTCGGTATTGGGCAGCAGCACGCCGTTGTGGATGACGGCCGAGCCAATTCCGGTGCCGAACGTCAGCAGCACGATGACGCCGGTGTTGTCGCGTCCCGCGCCGAACTTCTCCTCGGCGAGCCCCGCGGCGTCGGCGTCGTTGAGCACGGTCACCTGTTGGCCGTCGAGCTCCTTGCCGAAGAACTGGCTGGCGTTGCATCCGATCCACGCTTTGTCGACATTTGCCGCGGTGCGCACGATGCCGTCGGTGACCACGCCCGGGTAGGTGACACCGACCTTCTCGGTCCAGCCGAATTCGCGGACGACGGCGGCGACGGTCTTGCTGACCGCGTCGGGGGTCGCCGGCTGCGGCGTCGCGAGCTTGAAGCGGTCACCGATCAACTGACCGGTGTCGAGGTCGACGATGCCACCCTTGACGCCGCTGCCGCCGACGTCGACGCCGAACCCCCGGCGTTGCGAACCGCCGTTGGTGCTCGGGTCGGCTGCGGGTGAATCGGTGGCGGTCATGAGCCCACACATTAGTAGCTCCGCAACGCTTTGGGAGGGGGTGGCGGGCAACCCGCCGGTGTCAATTGTGCTGCGATACGTGCATGGAAAGACCCGGTCTCGACCCGTCCGAACTCCACTCGGTGGCCGAGCGGTTGGCGACGGAGGCAGCGGATTTCGTGCGGCGCCGGCGCGGGGAGGTTTTCGCCGGCGCCCCTCAGCCGGAAGCGACCCATGCGGCGGTGCGCGCCAAGAGCACGCCGACTGACCCCGTCACCGTCGTCGACACCGAAACCGAACGGCTGCTGCGTGATCGGTTGGCCGAACTGCGGCCCGGCGAGCATGTGCTCGGCGAGGAGGGCGGCGGCAGCTCTGACGATTCGGCCGGACGGCCGACCTGGGTGGTGGACCCGATCGACGGCACGGTCAACTTCGTCTACGGCCTGCCGGCCTACGTGGTGTCGGTGGGGGTTCAGGTCGACGGGCAGTCGGTGGCGGGCGCGGTCGCCAGCGTGGCCGACGGCGCGGTGTACTCAGCTGCGCGCGGCGGCGGCGCACACGTCCGTCGCGGGGACACGACAACACCGCTGCGCTGCAGCCTCGCCGACGACTTGTCAATGTCGTTGGTGGGCACCGGGTTTGGCTACGATCAGCAACTCCGCCGGCGGCAGGCCGCGGCGTTGGCGACGGTGCTGCCCCAGGTCCGCGACATCAGGCGGTTCGGTTCGGCCGCCCTTGACCTGTGCCTGGTTGCCGCGGGCCACCTCGACGCGTACTACGAGGACAACCTCAACGTGTGGGACTGGGCGGCCGGTGCGCTGATCGCCGCAGAGGCCGGCGCGCGGGTGCGGATGCCGTCACCCACAGGACCGACGGGCGGCAGGGGGCTGGTGATCGCCGCCGCCCCGGGCGTCGACGACGCACTCATCGACGCGCTACGAGGCGCGGCCGTGCTCTAGATCCCATCGCGGACTGAAGGATTCGGTCAACAGGACGAGCTGTGAATCTTCGTGATCAGGCTCGGGTCGGGCGGTTCAGCGGCATCCGGTCGCAGGTTGGCCAGCACCGCCTCCACGTCCCCGGTGCGCACCAGCTCGCTGAAATCGGCGCCGATGGCGAGATCGACGGTGTTGTCGGGCCGCTGGTCCTGGTACAGCTCGACGCACGGAGCCACCAGCCAGACCGCTGCGGCGGCCGCGCGGCCGGCGGGACCGAACCGGATCTGGCCCTGACACGCCAACCGGTTGTTGGTGTAGAGCGGGTCGTTCTCGGCGATCGGTTCGGCGAAACCGAGATCGCGCAACTGCCCGGCCACCTCCGCGGCCTGTCCACCCTGCCCGCTGGCGTTGAGCACCCTGATCTTGGTGTCGACCAGGTTCGCGGGGTTGACCTCGACCATCGACGCACGGTTCACCTGCTCACCCAGCTTCGGCTGGGTCGGGTCGGTGGTCGTGTTGTCGGCGGGCGGGTTGCAGGCCGCCGCCTCGGGGACGTCGACCGGCCTGTTCAGCGCGATCACCCAGATGATCAGGGACACCACGGCCAGCACCGCGAACAGCAGAATGCCCGGCATGAAGTTGCGCCGGCGAAACGGCCGACCGTGCCTGTCGAAGGCCGTGCCTTCTGTGATTTGTGCGACCACCTCTGCACTCTAAAACCCGCGCTGCCACCCGTTGCGCTGGGCTGGTGCATCACTGTGATTTACATCACAGTGATGCACGCCCGAATCTGGGCACGAATCGTTTGGCGGATGCGTTCGACGCTGGTACAAAGCTCTGTCGCAAGGTTCACGGAGGGGACAAGAGATGGCTACCGACTACGACGCCCCACGGCGTACCGAGACCGACGATGTCTCCGAGGATTCACTGGAGGAACTCAAGGCGCGGCGCAACGAGGCGCAATCCGCTGTGGTGGATGTCGACGAGTCAGAGTCCGCCGAAAACTTCGAACTGCCTGGCGCCGATCTGTCCGGCGAAGAGCTGTCGGTGCGGGTGATCCCCAAGCAGGCCGACGAGTTCACCTGCTCGAGCTGCTTTTTGGTGCATCATCGCAGCCGGCTGGCCAGCGAGAAGAACGGTGTGATGATCTGCTCGGACTGCGCTGCCTAGAGGGTTTCGTCGCGAAGCGCGGCCAGCACCCGATCTGGGTGACGACAGCTCACCAGCCAGTACGGCGTGGGATCGTCCGGATCGTCGAGTACTACCAGCGCCATCGGCCCGACCCAGGCCCGGTGTACGACATAGGCGGCCGGATCCAGTTGCCGGCCAAGGGCGGCCGACTTGGCCGATCGCGGCACGGTGGCCGACCGGGAAATGACACCGACGGGCAGGTGCGCGTCCCCGACCCACAACTCGGTTTCCGCGGCAGGATTGTCGCGTCCGCTTGCTTTGTCGGAAACCACTCGCACCTCGGTCTTGCTCAACCACACGAGCACGGCGGCCGCGACCGGCAGAAGCACGGCGAACGGCAGCCAGCCAGGCAGCGCGCGCACGCCCTGGTCCACTTCCAGCGCAATGAGAGCCGCGAGGGCCAGGCCCAGCGGCCACCACCACCACGGCACCCACAGCCGTTCGGCATAGCGCACGACTTGAGGTGCTGCGCGCGTGTCTGACACGCCGCCAAGGGTAATCTCATGCCTCGTGTCCACCCCTTTGGCAGTCGTGCGCCTCGACCGCGACCTGCCGATGCCCAGCCGGGCTCATGACGGCGACGCGGGCGTCGACTTGTTCAGTGCCGTCGACGTCGAACTGGCACCCGGACACCGTGCCCTGGTGCCGACGGGGATCGCGGTGGCAATCCCGCACGGGATGGTGGGGTTGGTGCACCCGCGCTCCGGATTGGCTGCGCGAGTAGGACTTTCGATCGTCAACAGCCCCGGCACGATCGACGCAGGCTATCGCGGCGAGATCAAGGTGGCGCTGATCAACCTTGATCCCGACCAGCCGATCACCGTGCACCGTGGTGATCGGATCGCCCAGCTGCTGGTGCAGCGGGTGGAGTTACCCGAGTTGATCGAGGTGACCTCGTTCGATGAGGCCGGCCTGGCCGGCACTTCCCGTGGCGACGGCGGCCACGGTTCCTCCGGCGGACATGCGAGTTTGTGATGGCTTTTGGAAAACACGCCAAACCCGACGATGACGGGCCCGACGATGCAGTAGTCGACGCCAGTCGGGCTGTCGGTGAGGACGAGCTGGACGGCCCGTTCGATATCGACGACTTCGACGACCCTGCGGCGGCGGTCGTCGCCCGGCTGGATCTGGGCTCGGTGCTCATCCCGATGCCCGAGGCCGGGCAGGTGCAGGTGGAGCTCTCCGAGGTCGGTGTGCCGAGCGCGGTCTGGGTAGTGACCCCCAACGGCCGGTTCACCGTCGCGGCCTACGCCGCGCCGAAGAGTTCCGGACTGTGGCGCGAAGTCGCCGCGGAGCTCGCCGACTCGTTGCGCAAAGACGCCTCAAAGGTGCGGATCGAAGATGGCCCGTGGGGCAGGGAAGTGGTCGGGGCGGCGCCAGCCGGTGTCGTCCGGTTCATCGGAGTCGACGGCTACCGGTGGATGATCCGGTGCGTCGTCAACGGCCCGCAGGAGACCATCGACGCGCTCGGCGACGAAGCGCGGCATGCCTTGGCGGACACCGTCGTTCGGCGTGGCGACACACCGCTGCCGGTGCGTACCCCGCTACCGATACAGCTGCCCGAACCGATGGCTCAGCAGCTGCAGGCCGCCGCGGAGCAGGCGGCGGCCCAGCAGGCCGCACAACAGCAACAGCAGCAGGAGCCGCCGCAGAACGAGCCCGCCGCGCGTCGCAGCGAACACGGTTCGGCGATGCAGCAACTGCGCACCATCACCGGCGGCTAGACGTCGAGCAGAGCGGCCACACAGGCCGCGCCGAGAACCGATGGGTCGGCGCCCATCTCGTCGAGGGTGACGGTCCGCAGCGCCGCCCTCGGCGCGGCGGCCACCCATTCCAGCCCTACCTCCAGCGGATGCACCGGGTCGTCGGTGGCCGCGGCGACGCCCATCGGGGTCGTCAGCCGCTCCAGCTCGGCGCACGTCGGCGAGGCATACTGCGACGCCGCCTCCATCGCATCCGGCAGCGCCGGCCACTGTCCGACCCATGACCGGGTCAGCTCCTCGGCCAGCCAAGGCGGGCTCGATGCCCGCATCTGCGAGGTCGCCGAGACCAACCCGTCCCTGCGGAGCACCTGCGCCGAATGCCTCGCGGCCAACGCGGCGGGCGCGGTCTCCGGCGAGCCCGTCCAGGCCGGCAGCGCCGCCAACACCGCGACCGCGTAGGCCGGGTGCGCCAACGCCCAGTTCGCCGCGACCGCAGCGCCGATGGACACGCCGCCGACCGCGATAGCGCTGCGCCGCGCGGCATTGTCGAGTTCGGAAACGTACCCCTCGATCAGTCGGTCGGGCTGCGGCGGCGGCGTGACGACGACGGCGCCCGCGTCGTGCAACGCGGCTGCGAAGGCGCGGTAGACGTAGTCGTCGTCGGATCCCGTGCCGGGCAGCAGAACCGTTGTGACACCGCTTAGATCGACCGCCATCATCCGATCGTGCCGTGTGGTCTAAATCACCGCCATGGCGGGTAACCCCCAGCATGGCATTGGGTAACTAAGAGGTCTACCGTGGCGGTTGGTTGGGGATCCACGGTGGATTCACAGATTGGCAGGGAGGCCATGGCTACGGCCGAAGGGTATCTGCGCCGGCTCACTCGCCGGCTCACTGACGATCCCGAGCAACTCGACGCAGAAGAATTGACCGAGGAGGCCACCAACACCGGCGCCCAGAAGGCCGTCGACTGTCAGCGAGGCCAGGAAGTCACGATGGTCGGCACTCTGCGCAGTGTCGAGGCGAACGCCAAGGGCTGCGCCGGCGGCATCAAGGCCGAACTGTTCGACGGCACCGAAGCGGTGATGCTGGTGTGGCTCGGCCAGCGCCGGATCCCCGGCATCGAGTCGGGCCGCACACTGCGGGTGCATGGTCGGATGGGCAAGCTCGAGAACGGCACCAAGGCGATATACAACCCGCACTACGAAATTCAGAAGTAGGCGGCGGGGCACGTACCGTTGACCCGTGTCCGATAAGCGATCCGGCGCCCAAGTTCTGCTCGCGCAGATGGGCGGCATCAGCGGCCTGATCTACTCCTCGCTGCCCGTTGTGGTATTCGTTCCGGTCTCATCACTGTTCGGGCTGGTGCCCGCGGTCATCGCCGCGCTGGTGGTGGCCGCGCTGATCCTGGCCTGGCGGCTGGCCCGCAAAGAATCCGTGCAGCCGGCGATATCCGGATTCATGGGCGTTGCTGTGTGCGCGCTGATCGCGTACATGATGGGCGAGTCCAAGGGTTATTTCCTGTACGGCATCTGGATGTCGCTGTTTTGGGCCGCGGTGTTCGGAGCCTCTGTCCTGATCCGCCGACCCGTCGTCGGCTACATCTGGAGTTGGGTCAACGGGCACGACCGCGCCTGGCGTGGTGTGCGCCGGGCGGTGTTGGCGTTCGACATCGCGACCATCACCTGGGTGCTGGTGTTCGCGTCGCGCTTCGTCGTGCAGCGCCCGCTGGGCCGACCGGATCGCCAGGTAGGTGGCCAAGGCCGCCACGGCTGTCAGCGGCCAGCCCATCGCGATACGCGCCACCCCGAGCCAACCCGTCTCGTCGGCGTTGTATAGGTGGCGCTGCACGACGAAGCGCGACGCGAACACCAGCACCCAGGTGATGGTCGCGATGTCGAACGCCAACACGGCCTGG
>LZSH01000150.1 GCA_001665255.1 Mycobacteriaceae bacterium 1482268.1
GCGGCACCATCAGATTCGGGAAGTACGGCATGCCCCCGTTGAGCGTCGAGCCGTACAACAGGGCGCCGACCATCATGAGGGCGCCGGCAAGCACGATCAGCCGTGGCGCGAACCACGACACCAGCTGCGACGACGCGCCCACACCAATGGCCATCGCGATACCGAACGGGATGAAGCTGATGGCGGCGCGCAGCGGACTGTAGCCCATGATGGTTTGCACATACAGTCCGACCAGCACGGTCAGCGTGAAACCGACGCCGCCGGCCAGGAACATGGTCGCGAAGGTGGCCAGCCGGTCGCGGTCGAAGAACAGGTCAAAAGGCACGATGGGGTTTTCCGCGGTGCGCTCCACCACTGCGAACGTCGCAAAAGCGACCAGGGCCACCACACCTGAACCGATCGTGGGAGCCGACAGCCAGCCCTTTTCCGGCCCCGTCAGGAAGCCGAAAACTGCAGCGGTGCAGCCCGCCGTGGCCAGCACAGCCCCGGCGATGTCGAGCTTCATTCGCTCCTTCTGGGTCTCCTGCAGGGTCATGAGGGCCAGATAGATCACCAGGAGCCCGATCGGCACGTTTATCAAGAACGCCAGGCGCCACCACACCTCGGTGAGCGCCCCGCCGACAATTAGACCCGCCACCGAGCCGAGACCGCCCATCGCGCCTAATACCGCCACCGCGGCGTTAC
>LZSH01000151.1 GCA_001665255.1 Mycobacteriaceae bacterium 1482268.1
TCATCGAGACGGAGATCGAACGTGACGGTGTGGTGGAAAAGCTGACTGATGTCGACATTTCGGGCTTCGCGACGTTGCTGGGAGGCGCGGGCGCTGAGACGGTCACCAAGCTGGTCGGCAACGCGATGGTCGCCTTCGCCGACTTTCCCGACCAATGGCGCAAGCTGCGCGAGGACCGCGGCAAGATCCCCGCCGCGGTGGAGGAGCTGCTGCGCTATGAGGCACCCTCGCAATACCAGGTTCGAACGGCCACAAGGGATGTCACGTACTACGGGACGACGATTCCCGCCGGCAGCGCGGTGCTCCTGGTCACCGGTTCGGCGACCCGTGACGAGCGGATGTTTCCCGACCCCGATGTCTTGGACATCGACCGGGAACGCAAGATGGGCTTCAACCTCGCATTCGGATACGGCGTGCACAGCTGCCTGGGCGCGGCGCTGGCGCGGATGGAGAGCCGCATCGCGCTGAACGCGCTGCTGGACCTCATTCCAGACTACGAGGTCGATCGCGATGGGCTTCGGCGAGTGGCGATGTCGAACGTCTGCGGCTATTCCAACGTCCCGGTGCGACGAGTCGGCTGACCGCCGCTAAGCGCGCGGTAATGGCGGTGGGATGTCGCCGGGTCGACGCAACGCGCTGTGGAATGCTTCGACCGGCGCGGCGTGCGCGGGCATGCCCGAGGCCGTCATCGCGTGCTGCTTGAACGCCAGCGCGGCGGAGCTAAGCCGGTGCTCGATCACCGTCCCGCTCCGGTGATCGGATACTGGCTTGTCATCCCACTTTGCCAGGTCAGTCCGGCGCCGTCGGATGGCGTCGGTGATGAGCTTGCCGACGCCGACATTCCTCTCGGGTAGACCGGCGGCGAAGAAGACGGCGTCGGGCCACGCCACGTCGTAGTCGAAAGTCGTTGGCATGGCGCGGCCGCTGACACCGAGAACATGGAGGGCCCGGTCATCGCCTGCGGATTCGAGGTACACCTCTACATGCCAGCCGGCGCGTATGGAGTCGACGACCAGCCCGCCTGCCGCCCGGACGATTTCGCCGGTATCGGATCCCAACACCACTAGCTTGTACGGCGTGGCGCGGCCTCGGTCCGACGGCCGGCTCCGGACCTGACGTGATAGGTGTTCGGACATATCCGATGTGAGAGCTGGCTTCACGTCGACGCCTCCGACATTCTTGGTAAAGCGAAATTTTCAATATTGAGAATCATGATATCCGCTTTTGCGCAATGAATTGTCCCCAATATCGTCCGTAACGTGCTAACGCCGCCGCGAGCGATCGCCGACGAATCCGTTGACGGCATAGGCGCGCACAAACTCCGCCACGGCGTCGTCGTCGCGCATGTCAATAGTCGGCGAGGGAGTCGTGAACAGTGAGAACAACATTCGTGCGAACCACTCGGTGGCGGAAGGCAGATTCAGGTCGGCGCGGACCTCTCCGGTCAGCTTGGCGGCGGTTACATAAGGGGCCAGGAAGTCGGCGCACTCCTTCAGCAGGGTGGCCGCGTTCTTCGTCATCATGAGGTTGACTTCCTCCTGATCGAAGTACAGTTCCGGTTCCACGACCTGACGCGCTTGCGTGACGAAGACCGCGGCGCGCACCAGCCGGCCTTCCAGGGTGCTGCCCCCGTGGCGGTCGATGGCTTTGGCCATGTTGAGGTAGAACCGCTGCGACGCCGCCTCCGCGCAGGCTTCGACGATCGT
>LZSH01000152.1 GCA_001665255.1 Mycobacteriaceae bacterium 1482268.1
CTGCAGCGGTGGACCAAGCGCACCGGCGCGCGAATCGTCATCGTCTTCGAAGGACGCGACGCCGCGGGCAAGGGCGGCACGATCAAGCGGTTCATGGAGCACCTGAACCCGCGCGGGGCGCGCGTCGTCGCACTGGAAAAGCCCACCGAACGAGAGCAGGGGCAGTGGTATTTCCAGCGCTACGTATCGCATCTGCCCGCCCGCGGCGAGATGGTGCTGTTCGATCGCTCCTGGTACAACCGCGCCGGCGTCGAGAAGGTGATGGGCTTCTGCGCGCCCGACGAATGCGCCGAATTTCTGCGTCGGGCCCCGCAATTCGAGGAGATGCTGGTTGCCGACGGCATCAGCCTGACGAAGTTCTGGTTCTCGGTGTCGCCGATGGAACAGCGCACCCGGTTCGCGATCCGCCAGATAGACCCGGTGCGGCAGTGGAAGCTCTCCCCGATGGACCTCGAGTCGCTCGACCGGTGGGACGACTACACGCGAGCCAAGGAGCAGATGTTCCAGGCGACAGATACCGACCATGCGCCGTGGATCGTCGTCAAGAGCAACGACAAGAAGCGCGCGAGGATCAATGCCATGCGCTATCTGCTGAGCAAATACGACTACGACGACAAGGACCATCAGCTGGTCGGTGAGCCCGATCCACTGATCGTGGGTCGTGCCCTCGAAGACTAAGTGCCGCAGTCACATCCGCGAGTACCGCGTCAGCGCGAAACTGTAGAGGCCGTAGGCGGCGAAACCCACTGCGGCAATCAGCAGTATCGCGCTGCCGAACTGCGTGGTGCCAAAGGCTTTGACCGCTCCATCGAGCCCGGTGGCCTTCGCCGGATCACCGAGAAATGTCGCGACGATGACGGAGATGCCCGCCGCCGACAGCACCAAGCCTTCCGCGACATGTCCGCAGATGCCGAGCGCGGTGAGCAGCCGTCCACCATTGACGTTCAGGTCATCGAGAAACCTTCGTGATGCTCCCTTGCTGGCGTAGTAGACGCCGATCACCACAATGACCAGGCCCGTGATCACCAACACGGCCTTCCCCCCGACAGTTTGCATCAAGCGTGCGCTCAGGCCAGCCGTCTGCCGACTGCCCCGCTCGTGGGCGCCGAATGCAAACTGAAGGGCCGTCGACGCAACAGCGGCGTAAACGACCGCCAACCCCAGAGCCTTCAATCGGTTCATGATCGGTGATTCCCGCTTATGCGCGTCGGGGTGCTCAGCGGGGTGCAGCCCGAGCACGCTCTCAGCGAGTCGCCACATCGCCAGCGCGATCAAGCCCGCCGCGACGACATAGAGCGTCACGGTTCCTCCCGGTGTGCTCGCCAGCGTCGCCAACGCACCGGTCTGGTCGGCCTCCGCCTCAGAGCCGAACGCGATCCGCACGATGATGCCCGCGACGAGCAGGTGCAACGTCCCGCTGATCAGGTAACCGGCGCGCGCCACCCGCTGCACCGCCCGGTTGCCGGTGGCACGGTTGACAGCGCTCTTGAAGCCCATGGGGCCGCTGGACTACCCCGGCAACGACCCCGCGAAACCGGCGCCCGGCTGGCTGAATTCGGATGCGGCGGCCGCGTCGGCTATGCTCAAAGCAACGTCGGCTGTTGGCAAACATTCAGCTGACACGTCGTGAAGCGCTCTTTCATCCTTCCGGCGCCGGCCTATTTTCGGCTGCGGCTCCGCTTCAGATGATTCGTGTACCAGCACAGATGTCTCGCGGCGATCGATTTTGCCCACCGGCAATCTCGCCACTTTGTGCTGACCGGCCGCGCGGACTCCGCCTGCCTATTCATCACACCGATGCCCGAAAGGCATGACCCTGAATACCGATACGACTTTCGCCGACCTCGGCGTCAGCCAGCAACTCGTCGACGTGCTCGCCGAGGGTGCGATCACCCGACCTTTCCCCATCCAGATCTCCACCCTGCCCGACACGCTGGCCGGCCGCGACGTCCTCGGACGCGGCAAGACCGGCAGCGGCAAGACCCTGGCGTTCTCCCTACCGCTTGTCACCAGGCTCGCCGGACACCGCCGCCGCCCGTCGCAACCGACCGGGCTGATCCTGGCACCCACCCGCGAACTGGCCACCCAGATCAGCGCCACCCTGCAACCGCTGGCCGCCGCCTGCGGCCTCACGGTGACCACGATCTTCGGCGGGGTCGCGCAGAGCCGACAGGTGACCGCGCTGCGGTCCGGCGTCGACATCGTCGTCGCCTGCCCCGGCAGGCTGGAAGACCTGATGAAGCAACGTCTCATCAGGCTCGACTCGGTCGAGATCACCGTCATCGACGAAGCCGACCACATGGCCGATCTCGGCTTCCTGCCCGGCGTCACCCGCATCCTGACGGCCACCCCGGCCGGCGGTCAGCGACTGCTGTTCTCCGCGACGCTCGACAACGGCGTCGACAAGCTCGTCAAGCGCTTCCTGCGCAACGAGGTGCTGCATTCCGTCGACGAAGCCAATTCGCCGGTCGCCGCAATGACCCATCACGTTTTCCATGTCCCCAGCGCGCAGCACAAGACGGCGCTCGTGCACCGGCTGGCCTCCGGCGAAGGCCGTCGAATCCTGTTCATGCGCACCAAACATCAGGCCAAGAAGCTCGCCAAGCAGCTGACTGAGTCCGGTGTGCCCTCAGTTGACTTGCACGGCAACCTTTCTCAGCCAGCGCGCGACCGCAACCTCGCCGCGTTCTCCTCCGGCGAAGCGCGCGTGCTGGTGGCCACCGACATCGCCGCGCGCGGCGTTCACGTCGACGGCATCGAGTTGGTGGTGCACATCGATCCGCCCGCCGAACACAAGGCGTATCTGCACCGGTCCGGACGTACGGCGCGAGCCGGAAACGCCGGCGACGTGGTCACCGTCGTGCTTCCTGAACAACGCAAGGACACCCAGGCGCTGCTGCGCCGGGCAGGCATCCGGGTCACCCCGCAGGAGGTCACCGCTGACTCGGCGGCCGTCCACGCTGTGGCCGGAGACGTCGCTCCCTACCGTGCGCCCGCGCGTCCGGCCGCTGCGCCGTCGGCGCCACCGCGGAAAGCCAATGGGCGCAGGCGGGGCCGCCGACCCGGCCGTGAACGGGCTGGCGCTCGCTGAGCGTCACCGCCGAAGGTGCAAGTGCACCAACTGATTTCGTCTAATAGCCGGTGTGCATGCTAGAGTAATCGCGCGGATATATTGGTTTATCCGCTCTGAATGAGAGAAGTAAGTAAATGACACAGGGAACTGTGAAATGGTTCAACGGCGAAAAAGGCTTCGGCTTCATCGCTCCTGACGGCGGCGCGCCTGACGTGTTCGTCCACTACTCCGAGATCCAGGGCAGTGGATTCCGCTCGCTCGAGGAGAATCAGCGCGTCGAGTTCGAGGTCGCGCAGGGAGCCAAGGGTCCCCAGGCAGTGGGAGTCACTGCGGTCTGATCGATCGACCCATACAACGGTGGGCTGGTGCGGAGTTCCGTACCAGCCCATTGTCGTATTCAGGAGTCGGATGTAGCCACTGCAGCGGCTTTCGACTCGTCGCGCATGCGGGCGGTCCAGTTGGCGCTTTCGACCTGCGCGGTGCGAACCACCAGATCGGCGGTCTGAAAACAGCGGCCGTCGCGGTCGTGCCCGACGACAGGGATCGCCGCCGCGCAGCGCAAGACGAGCATGCCAAGATCCGCCGACGTCATGTGCGGCACCACAAGTAGTTTCGCGCAGCCGGTTCTGCCTTCGACGAACATCAACCGTGGCCGCCTGCACTTCGTGGAGACATGTGCCCGGGTGGTGGCC
>LZSH01000153.1 GCA_001665255.1 Mycobacteriaceae bacterium 1482268.1
TTGGCGCGGCCGGTCCGGATGGACGACAGGTCGTCACGCGCGACGGACACGGCCTTCTCCATCTGCTCTTCGGCATCACCGCTGCGGTGTTGTCGGTGACGTTTCTGATGGACAGGCCCGCCTGGGTCGGCGTGCCGCTCGGACTCATGCTCGTCATCACCGGCGTGCTTGGAGACCTCGTCGAGTCACAGGTCAAACGCGATCTCGGTATCAAGGACATGGGCACGCTGCTACCCGGCCACGGCGGCATCATGGACCGCATCGATGCGATGCTGCCCTCAGCCGTCGCCGGCTGGATCGTCCTGACGCTGCTGGCCTGAGCGCGGGGGAGTCCGGCGGCCCGGTGGTCGGGTGGTTCGGGTCCACCGGGTATTTCTGTGGGGTCCGACGCCGACTCGTTCTCGTCGTCGAGCGGTCGCAGGAGCGCTTCGGGGCGGTGGTAGAAGTTGATGCGGGATTGGCCGTGATCTAACTGGGCGGGTGGGTGCCATTCGCATTCGCCGCGGGGATTGATGGTCGTGGTCCAGCCGCCGTCCTCGACGCTGCGGTTGTCAGTGCCGCAGGCCAGGGTCATGTCGTCGACGTTGGTGTTTCCGCCGAGGGCCCAGTCGGTGTCGGCGTGGTGGACTTGGGCGCCGTAAGCGCCCACGGTGCAGCACGGTTTCGAACAGCCTCCGTCACGCGCGATCAACATGATCCGCTGCGCCGGTGACGCCACCCGCTTGGCGCGAAACAAGTCCAGTGCGGCGCCGGTGGTCCCG
The DNA here is from genome assembly GCA_001665255.1 of Mycobacteriaceae bacterium 1482268.1. Taxonomy (GTDB): domain Bacteria; phylum Actinomycetota; class Actinomycetes; order Mycobacteriales; family Mycobacteriaceae; genus Mycobacterium. The sequence continues at coordinate 762 of LZSH01000153.1, forward strand.
TCGAAGATCGCGAGGTAGTGGTTGGCGTGCGCCCCCATCCGGATCACATCGGCGACCGGGATCTTGGCGCCCCCGCCGGTCACGCCGATCCCCGCGCGGCTCTCCAAGTCCCGCAGGGTGGTGCGGACGATCACCGACACCGGCAGCCCGTTGAGCTGCCCGAGCTCACCGCTCATCAGCGCGATCCGCCCCACGACGAGCAGGGCGTCGTGCTGACGTTGTTCCAGGGTGCGGTGATCGTTGTCGATCTGGGCTTGGGTTGGAGTGCCCGAGGTGCACGGCTCGTCGTCGGCAGGATTGCACATACCGGGGGCGGCGTATTTGGCGAAGATGACCTCCCACACGGCCCACGCTTCGGGGGTGAGGTCGGCGAAGACGACGGTCGCGATCACGGTAAAGGTCCGGACGCCGCCGTGGTCCTGGAAGATCAGCAGCGCGCTGAAACTCGCGAACAACGGCACCCATGTCGCCAACAGGACCGTGGCCGAGATATCGCGCAGGAAGTTCTCCGGTTGCTCGCGAAGGCCCCGACCGACCAGCCGCCAGACCATACAGACGACGATGGTGCCGCCGTAGGCGCCCAGCATCCCGGCGGGGCCGTAGTACGTCAGCCAGATCATCGTCTGGCCGCCGACCATCAGGGGGATGACGGGGAGGGCGTATCCCGCTTCGCGCAGCCGGCGGACGACCTCGTGAATGGCGATCGCGATGAACACCGCCAGCACGGGCAGCCAACCGATCGGCCAGAACAACAGGACGCCGATAGCCAGCCCACCGAGAACCACACCGACGCCGATGGCCGCCGGGAGATTGCGCCCGGCCCGGGATGCCTTCTTGGACGGCTCCGACGTATCGGCCACGGGATCTGCTTGCTGATCGGCCACTAGACCTCCAGCAGTTCGCCCTCTTTGTGTTTGACCAGGTCGTCGATCTGGCCGGTATAGGTGTGCGTGGTCTTGTCGAGTTCCTTCTCGGCGTGTTTGACCTCGTCCTCGCCTGCCTCGCCATCCTTCTTGATGCGGTGCAGCTCCTCCATCGCCTTGCGGCGGATATTGCGCACAGACACCCGGGCATCCTCACCCTTGGCCTTGGCCTGCTTGACGAGCTCGCGGCGGCGTTCCTCGGTCAGCTGCGGGATGGCGACGCGGATGACGTTTCCGTCGTTGGACGGGTTGACGCCGAGGTCGGAGTTGCGGATCGCGTCTTCGATCGGTTTGAGCTGCGACTGCTCATAGGGCTTGATGACGACCAGCCGCGCCTCCGGCACGTTGATGCTGGACAGCTGGGTGATCGGGGTCGACGACCCGTAGTAATCGATCGCGATGCGCGAGAACATCCCGGGGTTGGCGCGGCCGGTCCGGATGGACGACAGGTCGTCACGCGCGACGGACACCGCCTTCTCCATCTTCTCTTCGGCATCGAAGAGGGTTTCCTCGATCACAGCTTCTCCATATGCTCTTGGCTCCTCGCGTGGTCAGCTGGTGGTGACCAGTGTTCCGATCTTCTCACCTGCGACCGCCCGCGCGATATTGCCATTGACAAGAAGGTTGAAGACCAGGATCGGCATGCCGTTGTCCATGCACAGGCTGAACGCAGTGGCGTCGGCGACGGCCAGCCCCCTGTCGATCACCTCGCGGTGAGTGATCGCGGTGAGCAATTCGGCGTCGGGGTTGGACTTCGGATCTGCGGTGAACACACCGTCGACGGCCTTGGCCATCAGCACCACCTCGGCGCCGATCTCCAGCGCGCGCTGCGCGGCGGTGGTGTCGGTCGAGAAATACGGCAATCCCATGCCCGCGCCGAAGATCACCACGCGACCCTTCTCCAAATGGCGCACAGCACGTAGCGGGATGTACGGTTCGGCGACCTGACCCATCGTGATGGCGGTCTGCACCCGGGTGGCGATACCTTCGCGTTCAAGAAAGTCTTGCAGCGCAAGGCTATTCATCACCGTGCCGAGCATTCCCATGTAGTCCGAGCGGGTGCGTTCCATGCCGCGCTGCTGCAATTGCGCGCCGCGGAAGAAGTTGCCACCGCCGATGACGACGGCGACCTGCACGCCGCCGCGGACCACCTCGGCGATCTGGCGCGCCACTTGCGACACCACATCGGGGTCGAGGCCGACTTGACCGCCGCCGAACATCTCGCCGCCGAGCTTCAGCAGGACGCGCGAATACATCGGCCGGGTTTCCGCAGCCGCCTGGCCGGTGACCGTGGAGTCGGAAGCGTCGGCTCCATTGGTGGTCGATTCCGCCATCCGACTCCTCCGGGGTCCTCGCATGAGATCGCCATCCCGGAGCTGGCCCGGGACGGCTACCCCTAATCCTGCCTCATTCCGGCCTCGCAGCCAGTATGGGGTGCGCCGACGGCGTGTTAGCCGAGATGCGCCGAGAGCAGCCAGGCTCCGATCGACTTTCGGCCGTTCGGCTCGTCGCGGATGTCGGTGCCGCCGAACCCAGAGAGGAACTCGGAGAACGCCTCGGGCACGTAGGCGTGGATGCGGGCAGGCCTGATTTCATCGATCTGCCAGTACTTCGACACCACGTCGCGCAGCTCGTCCTCGGTGACGGCGTTGACAGGCGAGTCCGCGGGCATGCCGGCGGCGTCGAACACCAGCACGAAGTACGACGCTCCAGGCGCTGCCGCCCGCACGATCGACTGCTGATAGCCCTCGCGCAGCTCGACGGGCATGCTGTGGAACAGAGTTGAATCGATGATCGTGCCGAACCGGCCGTCGTAGCCGGTGAAATTGCTGATGTCAGCGACCTCGAAGCTCGCGTTGCTCAGCCCGCGCTTGGCGGCCTCCTCGCGAGCGAGCTTGATGGCGGTCTCCGCCGCGTCGAGGCCGACTGTGGTGAACCCCTTCTCGGCGAGATGCAGGGCCGTTGCGGCCTCGCCGCAGCCCGCGTCGAGCACGTCGCCGTGGACCTTTCCCGCATCGATGAGGGCTTGGATCTCGGGCTGCGGCTCGCCGATGCTCCACGGCGGGCGGAAGCCCTGGAATTCGTCGGAATCGCCGCGGTATGCCGCTTCGAACATTTCTTGTTCCGGTTGCGTGGTCATACCCCGTGTCTATCAATCAGGTTGATATATGTCAATATGATTGATATGGACGAACACCTCGAGGATCAGCCGTTGGGCTATCTGCTCTACAGGGCGCACAATGCTCTGCGATCCGAGGTGACCGCGACCGTGCTGGAACCGCTCGGTCTGGCATTCCCGCAATACATTTGCATGCGGATCCTGTCACGCTATCCCGACCGGTCGAATGCCGAGCTGGCGCGCCACACCAACGTGTCGCCGCAGGCGATGAACATGGTGCTGCGCGGTCTCGAGGAACGCGGTCTCGTCACACGGCCCGCGAGTGTGTCGTCCGGTCGATCGTTGCCCGCCGCGTTGACGCGCGAGGGCGAGGCCTTGCTCGCGAAAACCGATGCCGGCATCAAAGCGGCCGAAGACCGGCTGATGGCCACGCTCTCGAGCCGTCAGCGCACCGACTTCAAGGAGATCCTCGCCTCCCTGGGCACCGACCCCTTTTAGCGGTGGTGCGCCTACCCGGCGAGCGGGCGCGGTGCATCAGGGTCGGCGGCCGATCCCGGCCACCATCAGCGGCGTGAAGACCCGCATGTCCCCATCGAACCTCATCGAGGTTTCGGCGGCGTCCTCTTCCGCCAGCACGCCCTCCGCGACCACGGTGGCGCGCAGGCTCTCGAACGACAGGCGGAAGAAGTCGAAGCCTGGATCTCTTGATGAGATGACGCGGGCGCGGCCCTCGCCGCGGACATCGACGAAACCCGCGTCGACAAGGTCGGGAACGATTCGGCGGCCGTAATCGCGTTGGAAGCCGGCCTTTTCCATGAAACCGATGATCGCCTGGCTGGCGCGGTCACCGCCGGGTCCTTGTTCGTCAAACCCGAAGCAGCTCCAGTCGTAGTCCTCGACGACGATCCATCCGCCCGGCCGCAGTGCCGCGGCCAACCGATCGAGAATCTGACGCCGGTCGGTCAGATGCTCGAGAACCAGGCGAGCGTGGACCAGATCGAACTGCGCGTGCGGTATCTCATCGGTGCGCAGGTCGACGCGGTGAACCTCGATCATGTCGGAGGCGAGCTGCTCGATGAACCGGGTATCGATGTCGATGGCCGTCACGTGCGCACAGCGCGACACCATCCACTGCACCAGCGAGCCGCCGCCGGCACCGACCTCGAGGCACCGCCAGCCCGTACCGACACCGAGTTCGTCGAGCAGTGCATGGGTGCCGGGATCCCACAGAGATTCCATGGCGGACAACCGTTGTCGCTCCAGAGCGAAGCCCTGATCGAAGGTGTAGTCGCGGGTCACGCGTTGATCTTCGCCCACGGACGCGCCTCTTCGAGTTCGAAGGCCAATTCCAGCAACCGAGCGTCCCGCCCGCGCACAGTGGACAGCATCATGCCGACCGGCATGCCGGATGCGGACTGCGCCAACGGCAACGAGATTGCGGGGTCGCCGGTCGCGTTCTGGATCGGGGTGAAGGCGACCCAGTCCAGCAGCCGATCAATCACCTGGTCGTACGGCGCTGTGGGGTCGAGATGCCCGATCCGGGGCGTCTCATCGGCCAACGTCGGCATCAGCACGGCGTCGTAGTCGTCTGACAGTCGTTCGGTGATGCGCCGAGAGGCCGACAACCGTGCGATCGCCAGCGGTACCTTGTGCAGGTTTCTCGCGGCTGCCCGGTCCAGACCGAGCGTGAGGTTGTCGAGTTTGGTGCGGTCGAAGCTCGGACCGAACACCCGGCGCCCACGCCGCACGATCGAGAAGGCGAGGAACTGCCAGTAGAGCAGGAAGTCGTCCTTGAACCGCGGCGGCACCGGGTTGTCGATCTCGGTGACCTTGTGACCGAGGCTCTCCAGCAGAGTCGCAGACTTGAGCGTCAGCTCACGAATCTCCGGACTAGCTTCTCGCAACACTGATTTCGTGCAGAAGGCGATGCGGAGCCGACGCTTGGCCGGCCGGGTCACGTCGCCGATGGGCGGCAGCTTCGGATTCCGGTACGCGCGTTCGGCTTCGCGCAGGAACGCCGCCGTGTCGCGCACGGAACGCGTCACCACTCCGTTGGCGACAAGATGCAGCGGCATCCGAGCGGTTTGGACGTCCAACGGAAGCCTGCCGCGCGTCGGCTTGAGACCCACCAATCCGTTGCAGGCGGCCGGAATCCGGATCGAACCGCCGCCGTCGTTGGCATGTGCGATCGGAACCACCCCCGCCGCCACGAAGGCGGCCGCCCCCGACGACGAAGCGCCCGCAGTGAATTCCGGGTTCCACGGGTTGCGGACCGGCCCGAGCCTTGGGTGCTCTGCTGATCCGCTGAAGCCGAACTCCGACATCTGCGTCTTACCCAGCGGCACAACGCCGGTGGAGAAGAAGACCCGTGCGAACGCGCCGTCGGTCTTTTCCACCCGAGGCTCCCAGGCGTCGGTCCCCTGCATCGTCGGCATGCCGGCGACGACCACGTTGTCCTTGACGAATGTGGGGACACCGTCGAAGTAGCCGCCGTACGGGCGGGGTTGCCGAGCGCGGCGGCGCGCCCGCTCGAATGCCTCGTAGGCCAGTCCGTTCAGAATCGGGTTGACCGCCTCGGTGCGGGCAATGGCACCTTCGACCAGCTCGGCCGCGGTTACCGTGCCCGCGCGCAGCGCTTCGACGAGACCGACCGCATCGAGATCGCCAAGAGCATCATCACCGAAATCGAAGGCATTGACGCGAGTCACACGCTGACGGTACCAACTCGTACCGCCTGTGGGTTAGGCCTGACCGACCTCGAACCGCACGAACCGGGTCACGGTCACGCCGGCCTCGTCGAGCAGCGCCTTGACGGTCTTCTTGTTGTCGGACACCGACGGCTGATCCAGCAGCACAACGTCCTTGTAGAACCCGTTGAGACGGCCTTCGACGATCTTTGGCAGCGCCTGCTCCGGCTTGCCCTCCGACTTGGCGGTCTCCTCGGCGATGCGTCGCTCATTGGCAACGACGTCCTCGGGCACCTCGTCGCGCGTCAGATACTTGGCCTTCAGCGCGGCGATCTGCAGAGCCACTGCATGCGCAGCATCCTTGTCTGAGCCGGTGTACTCGACGAGCACGCCAACCGCGGGCGGCAGGTCCGCGGCCCGCTTGTGCAGGTACGTCTCGACAGTGCCGTCGAAGTATGCGGCGCGACGCAGCTCGAGCTTCTCGCCGATCTTCGCCGACAGGTCGGCGATGGTCTGCTCGACGGTCGCGTCGCCGATTTTGGCGGCTTTGAGCGCGTCGACGTCGGCGGCTTTCGCGGCGGCCGCCGCCGTGACGATCTGATCCGCGACCTCCTGGAACTCCGCGTTCTTGGCGACGAAGTCGGTCTCGGAATTCAGCTCGATCAGCGCACCGTCCTTGGCGGCGACCAGGCCTTCGGCGGTGGCCCGCTCGGCGCGCTTGCCGACGTCCTTGGCGCCCTTGATGCGCAGCAGCTCGACGGCCTTATCGAAATCGCCCTCGGCTTCGACAAGCGCGTTCTTGCTGTCGAGCATGCCGGCGCCGGTCAACTCACGAAGTCGCTTGACGTCGGCAGCGGTGTAGTTCGCCATGTTGCCTTTCCTAGGGGTTCGTCGGGGGCTTCGGTTCAGTCTGAACATCCGCCTCGGGCGTGCCCGGCGCGGCGCCCTCGGCGGTCGGGCTTGCGGTGGTGGCAGGTGCCGTTGCAGAGGCCAGCAGCTCCTGCTCCCATTCGGCAAGCGGCTCGGCGCCTTCGGCCTCGGCCTTGTCGCCGTTGCCGACTCCTGCGCGGGCCTGCAAACCTTCGGCGACCGCGGCGGCAATCACCTTCGTCAGCAGGGCGGCTGACCGGATCGCGTCGTCGTTGCCCGGGATGGGGTAGTCGACGAGGTCGGGGTCGCAGTTGGTGTCGAGGATCGCGATGACCGGGATGCCCAATTTGCGGGCTTCACCGACGGCGATGTGCTCCTTGTTGGTGTCAACGACCCAGACGGCCGAGGGCACCTTCTGCATGTCGCGGATACCGCCGAGGCTGCGCTCGAGCTTGTTCTTCTCGCGGGTCAGCATCAGGATTTCCTTCTTGGTGCGACCTTCGAAGCCACCGGTCTGCTCCATGGTCTCCAGCTCCTTGAGGCGCTGCAACCGCTTGTGCACGGTGGAGAAGTTGGTGAGCATGCCGCCCAGCCAGCGCTGGTTCACATAGGGCATGCCGACGCGGGTCGCCTCCTCGGCGATGGATTCCTGTGCCTGCTTCTTGGTGCCGACGAACATGATGCTGCCGCCGTGGGCGACGGTTTCCTTGACGAACTCGTACGCCTTGTCGATGTAGGTCAGCGTCTGCTGCAGATCGATGATGTAGATGCCGTTGCGGTCGGTGAAAATGAACCGCTTCATCTTGGGGTTCCAGCGTCGGGTCTGATGCCCGAAATGGGTGCCGCTGTCCAGCAGCTGTTTCATGGTCACTACGGCCATGGTTATGCCTCTTTATGTTGACGGTTGACGCCCGGCGTCGGGTGATGCCAGGCCCTGGCGTCTGCTGCTTGCCGGACCCGATCGGAGGTTTCCGATTCGGGACCGCCCGGCATGCGGATGCGACCCTATTGGTACGGGGCTGCGGCGCAGGCGCGCGAAGTCAATCCGCTCGCGCGAATTGCGGGTCTGAGTTTACACCGTCCCAGCAGGTGCTTTGTCCACAGCGCTGCGCTGATCCCCAGATGACCGGTTCATCGCTTCCACAGCCGGACTGGACGCGCTGAGCTGGGCATATGCGGGCGTTTGCGGTCATGGTGGTCCTTGCGCTGGTGTGCTGCGCACCTGCGCGGGCCGAAGAGGGCCGGCTGAGCTGGCCTTTACGACCCCGGCCCGCGGTTGTGCGGGTGTTTGACGCGCCGAGGCCGAATTGGCAGCGCGGACATCGTGGGGTCGACCTGGCCGGAGTGCCGGGTCAGGCGGTATATGCGGCCGGACCGGGCACGGTCGTCTTCGCCGGGAATCTGGTCGGCCGGCCGGTGGTGTCGCTCGCGCATCCAGGCGGCCTGCGGACGAGCTACGAGCCGGTGGCGCCGACGGTCCGACCGGGACAGCTGGTGGCGGCAGGGACGCCGCTGGGCGAGTTGGTCGCCGGACACGACGGCTGCGCGGCGGCCGCCTGCCTGCACTGGGGCGCGATGTGGGGTCCGGCCGCCGACGCCGATTACGTCGATCCGCTGGGGCTGCTGGCGACGACGCCGATACGCCTCAAGCCCCTGCACGGCTGATTCGCACCGCGAGCGACCTAGGCCCCCGCGTGCAACGGGTGTCTGCACACGACACGCCGCGCACTTCCGTACAAAAACGATCGCTCGCGCAGAATCGAAGCGTCCGTAGGCTGGACGTGATGAGCATTGCCCCGGATACCACCGTCGTGCTGGGCCACCGGTTCGCCAGCGAGCTGCCGGAGATTGCGGTGCGCTGGCAAGCGGAGCCCGCTCCCCAGCCACGGCTCCTCGTCCTCAACGAACCGCTGGCCGCTGAGCTCGGGCTCGACGTCGACTGGCTGGGCAGCCCGGACGGACTCGGCCTGCTTCTGGGGACCGATCTGCCCGACGGCGCCGAACCCGTCGCGCAGGGATACGCCGGCCATCAGTTCGGCGGCTGGGTGCCACGGCTCGGCGACGGCCGGGCCCTTCTGCTTGGCGAACTCATCGACACCCAAGGCCAACTGCGCGATCTGCACCTCAAAGGTTCTGGACGCACCCCGTTCGCGCGCGGCGGTGACGGGCTGGCGGCGGTCGGTCCGATGCTGCGCGAGTACATCGTCAGCGAGGCGATGCATGCCGTCGCGATCCCCACCACCCGCGCGCTGTCCGTGGTTGCCACTGGACGCCCGGTACAGCGCGAGACGGTGCTCGACGGTGCCGTCCTCGCCAGGGTCGCGAAAAGTCATCTACGGGTCGGTAGCTTCGAATATGTCTCGGCGGCAGGCGAATTGGACGTGTTACGCCGCCTCGCCGACCACGCGATCGCCCGGCACTACCCCGCCGCCACGGACGCCGACAATCCCTACCTCGCCCTGTTCGACGCCGTCGTTTCCGCTCAGGCACAGCTGGTCGCACAGTGGATGCTGATCGGGTTCATCCACGGCGTGATGAACACCGACAACATGACGATTTCGGGCGAAACGATCGACTACGGCCCGTGTGCGTTCATGGACGCCTTTGATCCCAAGACGGTGTTCAGCTCGATCGACTCCTGGGGCCGCTACGCCTACGCCAACCAACCCACGGCGGCCGGCTGGAACCTGGCCCGGTTCGCCGAGGCGCTGCTGCCGCTTATCGCCGACGATCAGGAGCAAGGGATTGCACTTGCCACCGCCGCACTGCAGGAGTTTCCGCGGCGCTACGCGGCCGCGCGGACGGCGGGCATGCGCGCCAAGCTCGGCTTGACCGACGACGTCGATGACACGGTCGTGGGGGAACTGGCCGACGAGTGGCTCGAGTACCTCGAACACGGAAAGCTCGACTACACCTCGTCGTTCCGTCGTTTGAGCCGAGCCGTCCGCAGTGACGAAAAGCTCGGGCCCGAGGCGTGGATGGCACGCTGGCGGGCCCTCGGCCCCGATGCGGACGCCATGGATCGCGTCAACCCCATCTACGTGCCGCGCAACCATCTCGTCGAGGAGGCGCTCGCCGCCGCGATATCCGGCGACCTGGAGCCGGTCGAACGGCTGCTGACGGCCGTCACGTCTCCCTACACCGAACGGCCGGGTTTCGAGCGCTACGCCGAGCCGGCGCCCGATGACTTCGGCCGCTGCTACCAAACCTTCTGCGGCACTTAGACAATTCGCTATTTCGCCGCGGCGAACAAACCTCGCGGTATCAGCCGACGCTCGAGCGGAGGTATAGGTGTGCGGTCGCACGCGATACGGTCGGTGTCCGCTAGCAACGCAGCGAGGGCTGGGCAGCGACCGTCTCTGTCGTTCAGTCAGCGTGGTAGACGACGTTGATGACGTTGCCGTCCGGCGCCCGAACAAAGAACCGGCGCACGCCCCACGGCTCTGTGGTGAGTGGATGCACGATCTCGTAGCCGAGCTGCTGGGCTTCCTCGTAGGCGGCGTCGACGTCATCGGTGTGCACGGAAATGACCGAATCCTCGGCTGCCGTTGCGTCGCCGGTGACAAGCTGGACGTTCGCTCCGGTGTCGGGTGAGGTGTAGCGTGCCACCCAGCCCATGTTGAACTCCTCGGTACTCAGCCCCAGGTAGTTCGTATAGAAGCGCTTCGCTTCGCCGATGTCTGCCACTCGAAGGTTGGCCGTGATGCGTTTGGCTTTCATGACTCTCCCGGGTATGAAATGCGCGCCGTGCCGCTCAACCGTCCCACCGCAACCCCGCGCAGTCGAGCGCGAACTTTGCCCACCCGTTCGACGGTCGTCTCACCGATAAACGTGACGTCGATGTGCGAGTGGATGGCGCGTACGCCTGCCCGGTCGTCGAAAACTGTTGCCGCTCGCGGTGTCCTACCTCGAGTCGCGGTCCTGCCGCACTCCTCGAAAGACGCTCTATGCCCGCGGATGCGCCTGATCGTGCACGGCGCGCAGCCGTGCAACGGTCACGTGGGTGTAGAGCTGCGTGGTCGCCAACGTTGAGTGGCCCAGTAGTTCCTGCACGATGCGCAAATCCGCGCCGCCCTCGAGCAAGTGGGTGGCCGCGCTGTGCCGCAGTCCGTGCGGGCCGATGTCCGGTGCCCCGTCCACGGCGGCGACGGTCTGGTGCACGACCGTACGGGCCTGGCGCTGATCGAGCCGACGACCGCGGGCGCCGAGCAGCAGCGCCGGCCCCGACTCGGCGGTGGCCAAGGCGGGTCTTCCGGCGGTCAGCCATGCCATCAACGCGGCCTCGGCCGGCTCGCCGAACGGCACAGTCCGCTGCTTGTTGCCTTTGCCAAGCACGCGCAGCAGCCGCCGCGACATGTCGACGTCGTCGATGTCCAGCCCGCACAGCTCGCTGACCCGGATGCCGGTGGCGTACAGCAGCTCGACGATCAGCCGGTCGCGCAGTGCCATCGGATCGCCTTGCTGCGCACCGGAATTGGCGGCCGCCATGGCGTCGCGCGCCTGGTCCTGACGTAGCACGGCGGGCAGTGTCCGCCGCGCCTTGGGCATCTGCAGACGCACCGCGGGATCGCTCGACAGCAGGCCGCGCCGCGTCGCCCACGCGGTGAACGTCTTGACCGCCGAGGTGCGGCGCGCCAGTGTGGTGCGGGCCACCCCCGCCGCCGCCTGCGTCGACAGCCACGCCCGCAGCACCGGCAGGGTCAGGCTGGGCAGCTGGGCACCGGGCGTGCGCTGGTCGAGGAACTCGAACAGTGACCGCAGATCGCCCCGGTATGCGCGGCGGGTGTGCTCGGAGCGGCCACGCTCCAGCGCGAGATGCTCGTCGAACTCGTCGAGGATCGCCTCCACCCGCCCACCGTGGCAGAAGGCCGGGCGGGGGCTCAGGTGACGCGCCGAAGCGTGTCCGGGGTGAGATCTTTCAGCGTCGGATAGCCGTTGACAGCCATGATCAGGTCAGCCTCGGCCAACAACGAGCGCAACACATGGACGACGCCGTCGGTGCCGCCGAGCGCGAGGCCGTAGGCGTACGGCCGGCCGATGCCAACCGCGGCGGCACCCAGCGCCAGCGCCTTGACAATGTCTGCGCCGCTGCGGATGCCAGAGTCGAACAGCACCGGAACACCGTTGGCCGCCTCGACGACCGCTGGCAGGCAGTCGATCGCGGGGATGCCGCCGTTGGCCTGACGTCCGCCGTGGTTGCTGCAGTAGATGCCGTCGACGCCGCCGTCGATGGCACGTCGGGCGTCGTCGGGGTGGCAGATGCCCTTCACGATCAGCGGCAGCTTGGTCAGCGACCGCAGCCACGGCAGGTCGTCCCAGATGAGGGGGTGGCCGAAGGTCTGCACCCAGCTCAGCACCGCCGCCTGCGGATTCTCCTCGGGTGGTTGGGCCAGCCCGGCCCGGAAGACGGGATCGCTGGTGTAGTTGCTCAGGCACTTCCCGCGCAGCTGCGGGAAGTTCGACGTGGACAGGTCGCGCGGGCGCCAACCGGGCACCCAGGTGTCCAGCGTGACGATGATGCCCTTGTAGCCGGCAGCCTCCGCGCGGTGCACGAAGCTGGCCGCCAGCTCGCGGTTGGCGGGTGTGTACAGCTGGAAAAAGCCTGGGGTGTCGCCGAATTCGGCGGCGATGTCCTCCATCGGGTCTTCGGTCAGTGTCGAGATGACCATCGGCACACCGGTGCGCGCGGCGGCCCGTGCGGTCGCGAGGTCACCGTGGCCGTCCTGCGAGCACAGGCCGATCACACCGATGGGCGCCATGAAAACCGGCGACGGCAGCGTCAACCCGAAGAGGTCGACCGACAGGTCGCGTTCCTTGGCGCCGACGAACATCCGCGGCATCAGACCCCAGCGGTCGAATGCGGTGCGATTGACGCGCTGCGTGCGCTCGTCGCCCGCGCCGCCCACGACGTAGGACCACACCGAGGGCGGCATCGCGGCCTCGGCCCGGGCCTCCCATTCCGCGTAGGACATCGGGAGTTTCGGCACGATGCCGGACAAGCCCTGCAGATAGATCTCGAGTTGGTAGTCACCGAACGCCATGGGCCTAGCGTGCCAGGCCGGCGATCAGGCGTTGGCGCCTTGCTCCGCTTCGGTGAGTTCGCGTTTCCATTGGCGGAACGTTTCCTCCGTGCGGCCGCGGCGCCAATAGCCGGAGATGGAGGCCGCCCACTTGGCGTCGACGCCGCGTTCCTTGCGGATGTAGGGCCGCAGATTGTGCATGACCGCCTGCGCCTCGCCGTGGATGAAGACCTGCACCTGGCCGGGCAGCCAGTTGGCCTCCTTGACCGCCGCGATCAACGGCGCGTGGTCCCCGGCCTTCTCCTCAGGCACGAGGTCGGCGCGCCCGCCGCGATAGATCCAGCTCACCTCGACACCGGCGGGCGCCTTGAGCGGGATCTCGTCCTCCGGACCCGCGACTTCGATGAAAACCTGGCCAATTGCGTTGTCAGGCAACGCTTCCAACGCCGAGCTGATCGCCGGCAGGGCGGCCTCGTCACCCGCCATGAGATGCCAGTCGGCGGCCGGGTCCGGGGCGTACGCACCACTGGGACCCATCAGATAGGCCGGCTGTCCCGGTTTGGCCGCTAACGCCCACGGGCCGGCGACGCCGTGTTCGCCGTGCACGACGAAGTCGACGGCCAGTTCGCGACGTTGGGTATCGACGCTACGGACGGTATAGGTGCGCACGGTGGGCCGCTTCTCGACGGGCAGCTCGTTGAAGCTGTCGAGCGTGAGCGGTTGCGGCAGGGCGGAGACGTCGATGCCCTCTCGGACGAACACGATCTTCACGTACGCGTCGGTGTACTCGTTCGGCGTGAACGTGTCGAAGCCCGTCCCCTCGCCTGAGTCACCGAGCACAACGCGGATGATGTGCGGCGTCACCTGCTCGGTGCGCAGCACCTCGAAGATGTGTATCGGGCGTCCTGCCACGTGGTCCTCCAAATCCTGACCCTAAATCGTTAGCTACTCTCAACGACTCTACGAGCATCGGCTATTCCGCGGTGTCGCCCCTTGGCGACCGGCTGAGCTTCCAGTAACCCTCGTGCCGGGTGATCAAACCGCACACTTCCAGCATGGACAGCGGTCCCAGCACTTGTGTCGGCGGTAGCCCCGACGCGATCGCGATCTGGTCGACAGAGCGATGGCCGCGGGACGGCAACGCCTCGTAGACCCGCTGCTCGGCCTCGCCCAGACTATCGAGCACCGACTCTGGCCGCTGCTCGACCGGAGTGAGCTCACCGACGCGGCCCACCAATTCGACGATGTCGGCGGCCCGGGTGACGATCTGGGCGCCGCCGCCGATCAGCGCGTGGCACCCGACCGACGCCGCCGATGTGACCGGGCCGGGCACCGCACACACCGACCGACCCAGTGCCCGTGCCCACGCCGCGGTGTTTGCCGCCCCGCTGCGGGCGCCCGCCTCGACGACCACCGTCGCGCCCGACAGCGCGGCGACCAACCGGTTGCGGGTCAGGAAGCGATGACGCGCCGGACGGACCCCCGGCGGATACTCCGTCACGACCAGCCCGTCTCGACCGATTCGGCGCAGCAGCCCCGCGTGACCGGACGGATACGGGACGTCGATGCCGCCCGCGAGCACGGCGACGGTGAACCCGTCGCAGGCGAGGGCTGCGCGGTGCGCCGCGCCGTCGATGCCATATGCCGCGCCCGACACCACCGTTACGTCCCGCTCGACCAGGCCCGCGGCCAGGTCGCCCGCGACGTGCTGGCCGTAAGCGGTACACGCTCTTGTCCCGATGATTGCGGCGGCGCGCTCGGCCATCGCGTCGAGGGCGGCCGAACCGATGGCCCACAGCGCCAGCGGCGGATGGGCTTGCGGCCGATCGCTGTGGTTGGCGCTGGCGAACCCCGCGAAGGACAGCCACGGCCACTCCTCGTCGTCCGGGGTGATCAAGCGCCCGCCGCTCCGGTCGAGAATATCGAGATCCGCTGCTGCACAATCTATCCCGCGGCGCGCCTCGATGCGCCGGGCCAGATCATCGCCGTCGACGCGACCGGTCTTGACGCGCTCGGCGGCCTCGACCGGCCCGACCCGGTTGACCAACGCCGCGAGTTCCGGGCACGGCGGTTCGGTCACCCGGGACAGGTAGGCCCATGCCAGTCGTGCGTCGTCGGTCATTGCGCACCGCCGAGTTGGCGGAAGCTCAGTGCGGTCTTGACGTCCTCGACCCCTGGGATGGTGCGCCCGCCCAAGTCGGCCAGCGTCCATGCGACACGCAGCGTGCGATCGACGCCGCGGATGCTGAGCACTCCGCGATCCGACGCCGTCTTCACCGGTTGCATCGCCTGCGATGCGAGCCGAAACCGCCGACGCAGCAGCACACCGCTGACTTCTGCGTTCGTCCTGATCCCATACAGCCGCCACCGGTCCGCGGCAGCATCACGGGCGGCCTTCACCCGGCTGCGCACCGTCGCAGTCGACTCACCCGCCTCGGCCGTGAAAGCTCCAGCCCGCTCGCGGTGCATGACCACCTGCAGGTCGACGCGGTCGATCAACGGTCCCGACAACTTGCACACATACCGGCGCTTGGCTGCCGACGTACAGACGCAGTCGCAAGGATCCGGTGAAGCACACGGACATGGGTTGGCCGCGAGCACCAATTGAAAACGGGCGGGATAGCGGGCCACCCCGTCACGTCGGGCGAGGCGAATCTCGCCGTCCTCCAACGGAGTTCGTAACGCCTCCAGTGCGCTTGTGCTGACTTCGGCGTACTCGTCGAGGAAGAGGACGCCGCGATGCGCGCGGCTCACGGCGCCCGGGCGTGCCAGCCCAGAGCCGCCACCGACAAGCGCTGCCACGCTGGACGTGTGATGCGGCGCGACGAACGGCGGGCGGGTGATCAACGGCGTATCCCCCGACAGGAGGCCCGCCACCGAGTGGATTGCGGTGACCTCAAGCGACTCATCGGGTGTCAGGTCGGGCAGCAGACCCGGAAGCCGTTGCGCCAGCATTGTTTTACCCACGCCGGGCGGACCCGTCAACGTAATGTGGTGTGCGCCTGCGGCGGCCACTTCGACGGCGTAACGGGCGTGGCTTTGGCCGACGACATCGGCGAGGTCCATATCGACCTCGGGTGCCGCCGTCTGCGCGTCGACCCTCTCGGCCAGTTGCGCCCCGCCGGAGAGCCACCCCTGCAGCTGGCGCAGCGTTCGCGCGCCCAGCACGTCGATGCCGTCGACGAGGCTGGCCTCGCGAAGGTTGTCGATGGGCACCACGACGGTAGGCCACCCCTGGCGCTTGGCGGTGAGCACAGCGGGCAGCACGCCCTTGACGGGCCGCACCCGGCCGTCCAGCGCCAATTCGCCGAGCAGCACGGTCTTTTCCAGCCGTGCCCACTTCTTCTTGCCGTGCCCCGACAACACCGCCGCCGCCAGTGCAAGGTCGTAGACCGACCCCATCTTGGGAAGCGTCGCCGGCGACAGCGCCAGCGTCAGCCGCACCATCGGCCATTCGTTGCCGCAGTTGGTGATCGCGGCCCGAACCCGGTCACGCGATTCCTGCAGTGCGGTGTCGGGCAGCCCGACAAGGTGCACGCCGGGCAACCCCGATGCGATGTGGGCCTCGATCTCGACGATCTCACCCTCCAGGCCCTGCACGGCCACGGAGAATGCTCTGCCCAGCGCCATCAGCCGACCGCCTGCAGATGGGTGATCTCGGGCGTGCGCTGCCGCCCGATGCGCACGCCGATCACATCGATGCGAACCGCAGCCCAACTACGGTCCTGACCTGCGAGCCACAGCCCCGCCAACCGGCGGAGCCGACGCACCTTGTCAGGGGTGACCGCCTGCTCGACGCCGCCGAACTGATCACCGGTGCGCGTTTTCACCTCAACGAAAACAGCTGTGCGCGTTGTGTTGTCGACCGCAATGACATCCAGCTCGCCGTAGCGGCAGCGCCAATTGCGCTGCAACACGGCCAACCCCTGCGATGTCAGGTGGTCCACCGCGAGTTGTTCACCCAGCGCGCCGATCTCGGCACGAGTCCATGTGGTCATGCCGTCACCATGCAGCCCGCGGCCGACATCGCGGCGCCTGCGACGGCACTTATCCCCAATGCCGACTTTATCCACAGATCGAGGGATAGGGTCTGGCCTTGATGTCAACGTTCGTCCTGGTTCACGGCGGCGCCCACGGCGGGTGGTGTTTCCAGCCACTCGCACGCGTTCTACGGGAGAACGGGCACGACGTGTACACGCCGACCCTGACGGGATTGGGCGAGCGCGCCCACCTCTTCCGCGCGAATGTGGACCTTGACTGCCACATCAACGACATCGTGGCTGTGTTGCACTACGAGAATCTGCGGAACGCCATCTTGGTCGGGCACAGCTACGGTGGCGTTGTGATCACAGGGGCCGCCGACCGGGCACCTGATCGCGTCGGCCATCGCGTCTACCTGGACTCGATGGAGCCCAAGGACGGCCAATCGTTGGTGGATATCGCGGGCCCGTTCATGGCGGCTGCACAGTTGGACAGCCGGATCATCGACGGCGTGCAGATGTGCCTGTTTCCCAGCGACGAGACACTGCCGTTCTACGGGGTGACGGATTCAGACACGTTGACTTGGATGCGCGAGCGCTTGACGCCCCATCCGTGGAGATGTTTCGCGCAGCCTCTGACACTCACGAACAGCGCTGCGCTGCAAGCTATTCCGCAATCGCATATCAGCACGACGACGTTCATGTCTCTGCGCAACGTCGATCGGCTGCGGGCGAAAGCTGACGGGCGGGTGTGGGACATCGACACCGGCCACGACTTGATGATCACCGAACCTCACAAGGTGGCAGACCTGCTCAACCGCGTCGCCGCGACCATACCCGCGCGGTAATGCATCGTGCGACTACGCGGTTGATTGAGGAAATCGCAGGTGCCCATGCGTCATTCGGCGAAAGCACTGAATTTCAGTAGAAATCAACGCAAGGGGGCCACACCGAGTTTCTGAACGCCCTGTCCGATGTCGACCGCGCAGAGTACAACATCCGCTTCGCCTATGACCCGTCCATCGCCGCCTCGGACGCAAAACAACTCGAGGACCAGTTCGGCGCCTATACCGAGGCGACGGACCAGTTGAAGGACGTCGCCTCGGCACGCGAGGCCATTCGCGACGACCACGGCAAGCTCTATGTGCAGATCCACGCGCTGATGGCCGCCGCGAAACGCGGTGATCCGCCCAACGTCCTCGGTCAGCTCCGTAAGAAGATCCAAAATGCTTCGCCGGATTTGGAGGACCGCTTCATCGACGCCGCCAAACGCGATCTCGGCGTCGGCGAATGAGTCGCAGAGCTTGCCCTGACCCGCGAGTTTCGCCGCCCTCGAGACGTGGGTATTCGGCGCCGCAAGGAGGTCGACATGAGCGAGACGTCAGCACACGGGGTTGTCGATAGGGCCACCCACAACAAGGCGTTCGAATACACGGCTCGCGCCGGCTTCGCAGCCAGCGGGGTGCTGCACCTCCTCGTCGCATTCATCATCCTGCGACTGGCGTTCGGCACGGGTGGCAACGCCGACCAGTCGGGTGCGTTGGCCACGCTCGCCAAGCAACCCGGCGGCGCGCTCATGCTGTGGGTCGCCGCCGTCGGTCTCCTGGCCCTCGGCCTGTGGCGAGTCGCCGAAGCCATCGTCGGATCCAAGCCCGGCGAAAAATCCGGCCAGCAGCACGACGACTCGGCCGCATGGAAGCGGGTCAAGTCGCTCGGGCTGGCGATCGTCAACTTCGCAATCGCCTTTTCGGCCTTGCGCTTCGCGATGGGCAGCGGCCAGTCCAGCGGCCAACAGAACGCGGGATTGTCGGCGCAACTCATGCAATCGGGCTGGGGCAAGGCGTTGCTGATCGCCGTCGGCCTCGGCGTCGCGGCCATCGGCGCCTACCACGTGTACAAGGGCGCCGCGAAGACCTTCCTCAAGGACCTGCGGGTATCGGGCGGCACCGGTATCACCGCCGTCGGTGTCGCCGGCTACGTGGCCAAGGGCCTCGTGCTCGCGGGCGCGGGACTGCTCGTCATGATCGCGACGGTGCAGGCCGACCCGTCAAAGTCCAGCGGCCTCGACGCCGCAGTCAAGACGCTCGGGCAGGCGCCGTTCGGCAAGTTCCTGTTGATCCTGGCCGCGCTCGGAATCGCCGCCTTCGGCGTCTACAGCTTCGTGCGTAGCCGGCACGGACGGATGTAACGCCGGCGGGACTACTGGAACTGCTCGACGAGCGCGGCCAACTGTCCCGGTGACACCGCCACCCCGCACTGGGCTCGCAGGTCGGTCAGGGGCTGGGCGATGCCC
>LZSH01000154.1 GCA_001665255.1 Mycobacteriaceae bacterium 1482268.1
GCACGGCGTGGCCAAAACAAAAACAACAAACAAAAACCACCAAACACACTATTGAGTTCTCAAACAACACACCCGTTCCGACCGCGCAACCAACACGCGGCACAAAGGCCGCGTACTCGTAGTGCGGACGTTCGGGAACCCACCGAAGTGGGGCTTCCCTCTGGGACGCCGTCGCGCTCTGCGGCTGGGCCGCGTCGCGACGACTTCAACAAGTTACGTGAGGGGAAACTCGGAGTCAAATGGGCTGATCGGCGGTGTGTCTCAACGGTTCCGCCGGTCGTGCGCAGCGTCGTGCGTCGACTCCGACGGGTTAGTCAACGCGTTGCACGCCAGCGATATTCCGCTTGCCGCGACGCAGCACCAGCCACCGGTCGTGAAGGAAGTCCGACGGTTGCGGCGTCCAGTCGTCGCCCTCGACCCGGACGTTGTTGACGTAGGCGCCGCCCTCGGCGACCGTCCGTCGCGCAGCACCCTTGCTGTCGGCGAGTCCGCTGGCCACAAGGAGGTCGGTGATGCCGTTCGGGCCGCCCGGCTCGAGTTCCGCCACCTGGTTGTTGCTCGCTTCGCGTAGCGCCGCGGCCAGCGTCGGCTCGTCGAGTTGCGCGAGCTCACCCCGACCGAACAGGGCTTGGCTGGCGTGTTCGACCGCCGCGCACTGCGGCTTTCCGTGGACCAGGATGGTGAGCTCTTGGGCCAGCCTGCGCTGGGCGGCTCTCTCCTGCGGCCGCTCCGTCGTGGCCTGTTCGAGCTCCTCCAACTCCTCGCGCGACAGGAACGTGAACCACTTCAGGTACGGCACCACGTCAGCGTCGGCGGTGTTGAAGAAGTATTGGTACCAGGCGTAGGGACTGGTCATCTCCGGGTCCAGCCACAGGTTGCCGCCACCGGTCGACTTGCCGAACTTCTTGCCCTCCGAATCGGTCACCAACGGAGTGGTCAACGCATGAACCGCGGCGCCCTCCTTCTGGCGCACCAACCGGACGCCGGCGATGATGTTGCCCCACTGATCGGAGCCGCCGATCTGCAGCGTGCAACCGTAGCGCCGGTGCAGCTCGACGTAGTCGTTGGCCTGCAGCAGCATGTAGCTGAACTCGGTGTACGAGATGCCTTCGCCCTCGAGGCGGCGGCGCACCGTATCGCGGTCGAGCATCACGTTGACCGAGAAGTGTTTTCCGATGTCGCGCAAAAACTCGATCGCCGCCAACTCGCCGGTCCATGTGAGGTTGTTCTCGACGACGGCGCCCGACGGCGAATCGTCGAAGTCGACGAAGCGCTCGAGCTGGCCGCGGATGCGGTCGGCCCAATCCGCCACGGTGTCCGCGGTGTTCAGGGTGCGCTCGCCGGTCTCGCGTGGGTCGCCGATCATGCCCGTCGCGCCTCCCGCGAGCACGATCGGCCGGTGGCCCGCCTGCTGAAAGCGCCGCAGTGTCAGCAACGGGATGAGATGGCCGGCATGCAGGCTCGGAGCCGTGGGATCGAAGCCGGAGTACACGGTGACAGGCCCCGCGGCCAATGCCGCCGCCAGCGCGTCCTCATCGGTGGACTGCGCGATCAGCCCACGCCACCGCAGCTCGTCGAGGATGTCCGAAGTGTCCTTAGACGTCACGGTGTCGATCTTCCCGTACCGCGGTGCAGCGGCCCGAGCCGGTGCGCCGGCACGCGCGCCACGTCCTCATCTGCACATCCGGCCGATAGCATGGCGCAGCCGAACGCATTGCGCTCCAGAAGGAGAGTCGAGCTCCGTATGACACCGTCCCGTCCCGATCGAGATGAGATCCGCAAAGGAGCGGCGTTCTACAACGCGCGGGGCCTCTTCATCTACAACCTCTACGTCTTGAGGTTCAACAACCGATGGCTGTGGCGGTGCCCCCGGGGCCGACTCCTGCGCCATTACAACGAGCACATCCGATGCGACCACCTCGACATCGGGCCTGGCACCGGCTGGTACCTGCAGCACGCCAGGTTTCCCTGCCCTGAGCCTAAGCTCACGCTTCTCGATCTGAGTCCTGACAGCCTCGCGACGGCAGGCCGGCGCCTCCGCAAGCTGTCGCCGACACTGCTGCATTCCGACATCTTTTCGCCGATCCCCACCGAAGAGAGGTTCGACTCCATCGCCGCCAATTACGTGTTCCATTGCATTCCTGGCGACTGGGAGACCAAATCCCTGGCGATAGAAAACGTGGCCAACGCTCTTGCGCATGATGGGGTGTTCTTCGGCTCGACGATCCTGGGCGTAGGTGTCCGCCACAACCTGCTGGGTCGGCGGACGATGAAGCGGTTCAACACCTCTGGAACCTTCCACAACGAAACGGACGACCTCGACGGCCTGCAGAGGACTCTCGACACTTACTTCGAGAATTTCACCACGACGATGGTGGGTACCGTCGCGCTGTTCACCGCCAGCCGTCCGCGCATGGCGGCATAGCGACTGGCACCTAGTCGCTCTGGCCGGGCGCCGGTGCCCGCGGACTGCGACGGTAGAGCGACACTTCCGGCCGTCCCGCCAGCCAGAACCGCCAGGGCCGATCGGCCGCCTGGCTGACGCCCACGCGCGGGCCCTCGGCAGCAGGGCGTTCGTCCCCCAGCGCCAGCTGTACCGGACTGTGCGGGTCGAACAGGTCAATCCCGTTGTCGTCCATAGTGATTCCCAGCGCCGAGCAGAGGTTGCCTGGGCCGCGGGCCAGCGCCACCGGGCGGACGGACTCGCCGCGGCGATGTGCCGCTATCTCCAGGCCGGACTCGACCGCCGCCGCTCGCAGAAGAACCGCTCCGGCAACACCGTCGTAGGCGCAGACCACGTTCGCGCAGACGTGTATGCCGTGGCTGCGGTAGGTGTACAGCCGACCGGGCGGGCCAAACATCACGGCATTGCGCCCACCACGGCCGCGATATGAATGCGACGCGGCGTCGGGCCACGGGCCGTCGGGCGGACCACCGTAGGCCTCGACTTCGACGATCATCGCGCTCACCCCACGGCCTGTCAGCGCGGCACCCAGAAGTCGTCGGGCCGCCGCGACGGGATCGGCGGGCAGCGACTTCTTGGTCATCGATGGTGATTGTGCCTGCGGGTCTTGACAGCCCCAAACCGCGAGAGGATATTCATCGTATGATGACTTCATCGAGTGATGAATTATTGAGTTCTGGCGCCGAGCCCGTCATCGAAATCGATCATCTGCGGGTTGTGCGCGGTAAACGCCCCGCGATCCAGGACCTTTGTGTACGAATCGCCCGCGGCACCATCACCGGCCTGCTCGGACCATCTGGCTGCGGCAAGACCACGCTGATGCGCTGCATTGTGGGAACGCAGATCATCACCGGCGGACGCGTCACCGTCCTCGGCCATTCGGCCGGCTCTGCTCCCCTGCGCGGGCGCGTCGGGTACATGCCGCAGGACGCCACCATCTACGACGATCTGCGCGTCGTCGACAACGTTCGCTATTTCGGCTCGCTGTATGGTGTCGACGCCAAGTCCGCCGACGGCGCCGTGTCCGCCGTAGGACTCGACGATCATCGAACCGCGTTGTGCGGCAATCTATCCGGTGGCCAACGTGCTCGCGTGTCACTCGCCTGCGCGCTCGTCGCGGCTCCTGACTTGCTCGTACTCGACGAACCTACCGTCGGACTGGATCCGGTGCTGCGCGTCGACCTGTGGGAACAATTCCACCAACTCGCCAACCGCGGAACGACGTTGCTCGTCTCGAGCCATGTCATGGACGAGGCCGATCACTGCGGCGACCTGCTCCTGATGCGGGAAGGACACCTTCTCGCCTACACCACACCACGAAAGTTACGGGAGGACACCGGATGTCACTCACTGGAGGAAGCGTTTCTGTCCATCATCCGGCACAGCACCGGAGTCGCAGCAAGCTGAGCCCCACGGCCTATCTCGCCACAACCACACGAATCCTGCGTCAGCTGGGCGGCGATCATCGCAGTGTGGCGATGATCCTGGTCGTCCCCAGCCTGATCATCACGCTGATGTACTTCATGTTCCAGAATGCGCCGCATCGACCGGGCACGCCTTCGCCTTTCAACAACGCCTGCCTGATCATGCTCGGGGTGTTTCCGCTGATCGTCATGTTCCTCATCACGTCGATAACCATGCAGCGCGAACGGGTTTCGGGAACGCTGGAGCGGACTCTGACCACACCGCTGCGCCGGCTCGACCTGCTGGCCGCCTACGGCACTGCCTTCTCGATCGCGGCGGCTGCGCAGGCCACGCTCGCTTGCATCGTGTCGTTCTGGTTTCTCGGCCTGGACACGAAAGGCAGCCCGATCCTGGTGTTCGTCATCGCGATCATCAACGCGGTCCTCGGCGTCGGGCTCGGCCTACTGTGCAGCGCATTCGCCCGCACCGAGTTTCAGGCCGTTCAGTTCATGCCCGTCGTCATCGCACCCCAGCTGCTGTTGTGCGGCATCATCGTGCCCCGTGAGGTGATGCCCGATTGGCTGCAATGGATCAGCAACGTCCTGCCCGCAAGTTACGCTTTGGAGGCGCTGCGGCAGGTCGGCGCCTATCCGGAGCTGACGGCCATCGCATTGCGGGACATCGTCGTGGTGATCGGCTTTGCGGTCGTCGCCCTGTGCTTGGCCGCGGCGACACTGCGACGAAGGACACCGTAGAGCGTTGACGACCAACACCGAGCGCAAACGTCCCGGACGACCGCCGGGCGCATCCGACACCCGTGACCGGATTCTCGTCAGTGCCCGAGAACTGTTCGCGCGCAACGGGATCGACAAGACATCGATCCGCGCAATCGCCGCCGATGCGGGTGTCGACCCGGCGCTGATCCACCACTATTTCGGCACCAAGACGCAATTGTTCGCCGCTGCCATCCACATTCCAATCGACCCGATGGCGGTGATCGGGCCGATCAAGGAAGTTCCCGTCGAACGGATTGGTTACGTCCTGCCGTCGATCCTGTTGCCGCTGTGGGATTCCGAGCTGGGCAAGGGTTTCATTGCGACGCTGCGCTCGATCCTGGCAGGCAACGACGCCTCGCTCGTGCGGTCATTCCTGCAGGAGGTCATCGCCGCCGAGGTCGGTTCGCGGGTCGACAATCCGCCGGGCAGCGGGCGGATCCGGGTTCAGTTCGTGGCGTCGCAGCTTGTCGGTGTCGTCATGGCGCGCTACATCCTGGAATTGGACCCGTTCCGGTCTCTGCCGGTCGAGCTGATCGCCGAGACGATCGCACCGAACCTGCAGCGGTACCTGACCGGCGACCTGCCCGCGCTTACGGAGATGGCGTCGCGCGGCTGAGAAGCCTTCCGTGCTCGGCGTCGTCGGATATTGTCACGGCCTCGTCGACAAGCAACACCGGGATGCCGCCGTCGATCCGGTAGGCGCGACGCAACCTCGGGTTGTAGAGCAGTTCGTCATCACCGATCAACACCAACGGTCCCCGGTCTTCGGGACAGACCAGGATGCGAAGCAGCTTCTCGTCTACCACCGTGAGTGAATCAGCCGGCCGAGGACCCGCCGGGGCCGCCCATGATGACGCGTCCCTGATCGAACGGGGTTGGTGCCCCGCCGATGGCGAAGCCGGGCTGCGCGCCCTGCTGTTGCTGAGCCTGCTGCTGCGCCTGCAACTTGCGCTGGTGGGCGACCGTCGCCTTCAGCGCTTCGACCAGCGGCGCTTGGTTCGGCCGCTTGTCCAATGCTTCGACGATCGCCGTCTTGTTCGCGTTTGAGGGCTTGAATCCCAGATTTCGAAGCACCAATACCTCATGTACGAGGGTGGAGAGCTGGCCGCCACCGGCGCCCAAGTCGTAGTCCTGCTGGATGATCGCCAGTGCCTGCTCGCCGGTCATCGTCGGCGCCGGAGCCTCGGTATCCGTCGCGTTGTCGTCGGCAGGTGCGGCGAACACGTTCGGCGCACCGATGCCCGCCAAGAGCACGCCGGCTATCGCGCTGCCGGCTACGACACCCGCTACGCGGCGCCAACGGTTCTGCGATGTCATCGATCCTCCAGTGGATGGCTCGGGGCCATTCGTGCTCCTCGCGTGCGCGCTGAGCCTAACAGTGCGTCGGCCAGCCGGCATGGGCTCAGTTCTCACCACCGACCAGCTCGGCGCGCACCGCGGCAGTCAACCGTTTGTACTTCTCGGTATCCGTATCCAGGTACCAAGCGTTACGTGACGGCTTGGGGACCCCCATCGCGCGCAGCGGGCTGACCATTGGTCGGTACGACGCGCTTAGCGCCATCTCGGCCACCACGTGCACGATGTCGGGGGCCACGCCGACCGGCAGATCGGCCAGCGCCTCGGACAGATCCCCCGCCGCGACGCTGCCGCCGGGACGCAGCGCGACGGCGGTGACCGCAAGCCGCTGCCCACCCGTGTCGACCGCATACGTCACCGCCATGTCCACCGCATCGATCGTGCCGAGCGCATCGCTCACCGGTGTTGTGTACACGGCACCGCGGTCGGTGCGGATGACGAGGCTGCGGTTGTCCACCAGCCAGTAGTCGCCGTCGTCGTCGCGACGGAACAGGTACTCGGTGGACACCCAGGTGTCGGCCGGCGCGAACACGCCGCGCTTCACCGACGCCGTCGGGTCGATCGGTCCGCGCGGCCGGGCCAGCAGCACGCCCACCTCGTTCGCCTCGGCCCTCCGCACGAATCCGTCGTCGTCCTCCAAGATCAGGTCGTCGTCGGGGTCGTATGCCGCCAGCGCAATCTCCCCGCCGCCGGGCAGCGGCCTGCCCTTGCTTCCCACCTTGGCGCCGGACACATTGGCCAACACGGCCTGGCCGTCGGTGGTGGCGAAGAATTCGACCACGCGGGCAGGCTCGAAGATCTCGACCACCCGGCACCACAGGCCCGCGGGCATGCCCGAGCCGATGAACAGCCGCACCGGATGATTGCCGGTCAGCACGAACGAGGGATCATCGATCACTTCCCGCAGCATCGCCCACGTATAGGACACCACCGTCACGCCGTACTGCCGGATCTCCTGGACGAATCGGTCCGGCCGCAGACCGCGCGACAGGGCGATCCGGGATCCGCCGACGACCGCGCCTCCGAGACTCACCAAGAGTCCGGACTGGTGGTGCAGCGGCGTCAGGCAGTACACGGTGTCACCACGGCCCAGGTTGGCCGCCGACGCGGTGCCGATCGCCGACAGTGCCCACCGGTAGTTCGTGATCTGACGGGCCAGCAGCTGACCGCCGACCGAGCTGAACCCGATGAACGCCAAGTCGCGGGCCAACCCCGGGTTGGGCCGGTACCAACCGGGCAGATCCACCGCGTCAGGATCGATCTGCTCCATATCAACGACATCGGCGTCGTCGGGTAGGTGGAGGTCGCGTGATTCGCCGCCGCCGAGCACCAGCACCCGCATCGACAGCCCGCGGGCCGCCTCGAGATTGCTGGGATCGGCGATGATCTCGGAGACACCGCCGAGCCGCACGGCGGTGGCCAAGTCGACGTCGGGCGGCATCAGTACCGCCACCGCGCCGAGCCGGGACAGCGCGGCGATCGCCACCAGCGCGCTCGGACGCGTTTCCATCAGCACGCCGACATGGGCGCCCTGCCGCACACCCACCTCGATGAGGCCGCGCACCACGTTGTTGATGCGTCGGTCGACGGCTTCGTAAGTGTGGACACGCCCGTCGAACAGCAGCGCTTCACCGTTGGGGACATCGCGCGCCTGCTCGGACATGATGCGGCCGAGCGAGATCCGGGTGTGGTCATTGATCTGGCCGAGCCGGGCCAGCCTGGGCAGCGTGCGGACCGTCTCGATGGCGAGCGCCCTGGCCGACCTGTTGGCGGCGACGACGGCGTCAGCCGCCGAACGGGCCAGCGTGAACGCCATTTCGCCGGCCGCTGTCGCGCCGTGCGCCAATCGCGAGGTCAGGGCTACTCCGGTCTCATCGGTTTTTGCCGGTTGCAGCGCCATCGGTGCGACACCGTCGGGCAGGTCGGCTTGCCCGTCGATAGATTTGACCCATTGGGCGACCGTCGGCCACGTCTGGTTGGACGCTTTCGATCCGACGACGAGCCCGAAATGGCCTGCGCGGATGAGGTATTCGTACACATCAGCCTGCGGTGCGGCGCGCTTGATCCCGCGCACCGCTGCGGGCTGGCCGATGTCGTCGACCTCGCCGATGACCGCCAGCACGGGGCAGTTGATGTCGCTGAGCGTGACCAGATCGCCGCGGATGGAGAAGCCGCCCGTCATCATCCGGTTGTGGGCGATGAACTGCTTGAGCAGTTCGGCGATCGCCGGTCCGGACCACGCGATCCAGCCCTCCGATGCGAGGAACCGCCGCTGTTGCTCCCGGGGCAGCAGCGCTTCACGGTCGTGCAGCTGTCGCAGGAAGTCGATGCGCGACTGGGCAGTCTTGATCGGGTCGAGCATCTGGAAGCCCGTGCGGGCGAGCCAGCTCGGGATGTCGATCCGGCTGAACACATGGTCGGCCATGAAATCGGCGGCGCCGGCCGCGATTCCGGCGGGCATGTTCATCGGAAGCGCGGCCAGCGTATCCACTGGAGAGCCGAATCCGATGATGCTCGCGAGGTCCTTCGAGCGGCGGTACGCCGCGGCCTGATAGCAGAACATGCCGCCCTGCGAGTAGCCGGCAAGATGGACGTCCCGCTGGGTGGCGTCCTTGACGGTGTCGATGGCCTCGCTCAACGCGACGACGTGGTCGGCAAGGTTGCGCTGCATGCCGCCCTCGACCTTGTCCGGTTCGCCGAAGTCGATCACCCACGGGTCGATACCCGCGCTGTGCAGGATGCCGACGGCGCCATCCTCGCGCGTGACGTCCCACATGTCGGCGGACATCATCATCGGATGGACCATGAGCACCGGCGGCCCGGGCGCCTTGGCCCCCGGTCGGGTGTCGGGCGGGAAATACCGGCGCAGCTTGTACATCGGCACGGTTTCCACGATCTGGAACGGAGACGGCACCGCGCCCGTCTCCAGACCTCCGTAACGCAGCACTTCCAGACCGTTCTGGGCGGTGGCCACCAGCCGCCCCACGGGCTTGGTTATTGCCGAAAGGTCCACCACCGGCGGTTCCCCTTTTGTCACACCTGTCCCCCGATTGCCGAGGTCATCATGGCACAGAGGCTGAGGCGGCTACGCCGACATGCCCTACCTATCATCGGCGGCTGATGGCCAACTTGATCAATGTCGAACGCGCGACGCTGGGCTACGGCGCCCGCACACTGCTGGACACCGCCAGTTTCGGCGTCGACGACGGTGACGCGATCGGTGTCGTCGGCCGCAACGGCGACGGAAAGTCGACGTTGTTGGAGGTGCTGACCGGCACCCGTCCGCCCGATTCCGGCCGTGTCACGCACACGTCGGGTCTTTCGGTGGGATACCTGCGCCAAAGCGACGAGTTCGCCGCGGGCTCCTCGGTCCGCGAGGTGATCGTCGGCGGCAGGCCCGACCACATCTGGGCGGCCGAACCCCACACGCGGGCGGTCGTCGAGCACTTACTCATGGCAGTGAACCTGGACAGCAGCGTCGCGGACCTCAGCGGCGGTGAGCGGCGCCGCGTCGCGTTGGCTACGGTGCTGATCGCCGGCCATGACGTGCTGGTCCTCGACGAGCCCACCAACCACCTCGACGTCGAGGTGATCGGCTGGTTGGCGCGGCACCTGTCCGGGCTGCGGTCCAAGGCCGTGGTTGTCGTCAGCCACGACCGCTGGTTCCTCGACGCGGTCACCACCAAGACCTGGGAGGTGCACGACGGGGTCATCGACGCCTACGACGGCGGCTATGCCGCCTACGTGCTGGCCCGCGCGGAGCGCATGCGGCTCGAAGCGGGCGCGGAGGCGCGGCGCAAAAACCTGATGCGCAAGGAGTTGGCGTGGCTGCGCCGCGGTCCGCCCGCCAGGACCTCGAAGCCGAAGTTTCGCATCCAGGCGGCCAACGAGCTCATCGCCAACGAGCCGCCGCCGCGGGATTCGCTTGTGCTGCAACGCTTCGCGACCACGCGGCTGGGCAAGGACGTGTTCGATCTGCACCGGCTGCGGCTGGAGGTCGGCGATCGCGTCATTCTCGACAGCATCGACTGGTCCATCGGACCGGGTGCGCGGATCGGACTGGTCGGCGTCAACGGCACCGGCAAGACGTCGGTGCTGCGGCTGCTCGCCGGTGAACTGCACCCGGCCGCGGGCACCATCAAGCGGGGCACCACGCTGAGGATCGGCTACCTGAGCCAGGCACTGGCAGAGCTCACCGGCGAACGGGTCATCGACGCCGTCGAAAACCGTCGCCGCGTGAGCCAGCTGGCCAGCGGGCGAGAAATCAGCGCCGACACCCTGCTGAAGGACTTCGGTTTCACCGGCGACAAGCTCACCGCCAAGATTGCCGATCTGTCCGGCGGCGAACGGCGCCGCTTGCAGTTCCTGCGCATTCTGCTCGACGAGCCGAATGTGCTCCTGCTGGACGAGCCGACCAACGACCTCGACATCGACACGCTCACCGTCATCGAGGACTACCTCGACGACTGGCCGGGCACGCTGATCGTCGTCACCCACGACCGCTACTTCCTCGAGCGCGTCACCGACGTCACCTATGCGCTCACCGGAGGAGGCCGCTGCGACCTGTTGCCGGGTGGCATCGAGCAGTACCTCGCCGAGCGGGTGGCCGATGAGCCCGCACCGGCGCGGCCCGAGCCGCAGCGCACGGAGTCGGCATCGGCGCGGGAGCGGCGCACCGGCAAGGAGATGACCCGCATTGAAGGGCAACTCGCCAAGCTGGAGGAGCGGATCGCGGCCATGCACGAAGCCATGGCCGAGGCGGCGGCCGATCATGTCCGGCTGGGCGAGCTCACAGGAGAACTCAACGAGATGTTGGCGCGCAAGGAATCGCTCGAGGAGGCGTGGCTTGACGCCGCCGAGCAGTAGGTAGCTGTTTACGATGTGGCGGTGCACTATGTGCTGCGGCCGTTCGCCCTGTGGTGGCGCTATTGGCCGCAACTCGCCGCGATCTACCTACTCGGATGGCTGGGCCGCAAAGGCGCCATCGAGCTCGCCGCATACGTGGGCTGGGACAACGACGTCTGGGCGTCGCTGATCATGCCGTTCGCCGGCTTGGCACGGCTCGGCTCGTACGTGGCGATGTTTCTCGTGCTGCGCCCGGCCATTCCGGTGCTGGCGGCGCTGCCGCGGCGTTCGGCGCGCAGTGTCGACGTGTTCACCAACATCATCGTGCCGTTCTTCGCCATCTATCTGGCGTGGAAGCTCTTCGCCGAGGACTGGCTCGATTTCGAGGCGGCCGCGCTCACTTACCGGGTCGGTGAGTCGATGATGAACGCCTTGGCGACGGGCGAGGTGAGCGAGCTTCATCCCGACCAGTTGCCGGCGAGCACCACCACGTGGGTGATCATCGCCTCGGCACTCGTCATCCGCTACGTGCTCAGTAGATTCAAGGAGAGCTTGCCGGGGTGGATGATCGCCGTCCGGGTCTATGTCGACGCGTTGTGGGTGTTTCTCACCCTCAGTTTTGCGGCCAGCCAGGGTGTCAGCTTTCTGGTCAATCCGACCGGCTGGCTCGCGCAGCGGCGGATCGTCGTGTGGTTCAACGACACTCGCGCGGAAGTGTTCTCGCACTTCGCGCCGCTGGAGCATTTGTGGGACGCCGCGATGCTGGTGCTGCGGACGGTGTTCGGCGGTGCGACGATCCCGCTGTTGTGGCTGGCGGTGGCCGGTATCGTCTATGGCGTTTCCATGCCTGGCTGGCGGGATGCCGCTCGTCGCGTCGCGGGTAACCGCGCCGACCGGGTTTTTGAGCGCGCAGCCGCGGGCTCAAAGAGATTCAGCGAACGCGGGTGGCGCGTGCCTCAGACGTTCGGCGAGAGAGTCCGCGCCTGGTTCATCGGCAAGCTGGGCAATTACGGGACGATTGTGGATTCGGCGCGCCTGGTCTTGCATGGCGGCTTCCTTGCGTTGGCGCTGTACATATTCGGCTATCTGGGTCTGGCTTGGCTGGACATGGCCGGCGCCTTCTACCGCCCGGAGGTCAGCGTCGGCTACCTATTCCGTTTCATCGCATGGCTTTTCGGACCCCACCCCTTGTCGTTCTGGAACGGCTTCGCGGACACGATCGCGCTTGTTTCGCACATGATCATCGAACCGCTGCGGGTGTGTCTGATCGCCGCGACGGTGGCCTACTGCCTCGAACACGTGCGGGCCGAGGAGACTACAGCAGCAGCCGCACCGTGATTCTGCCGTCGAACTGAACAACGTCCAGCGCTGTCGGCACCACATCCTTGGGCAACAGGAACGTGAACTGGAGCAGCCCGGTTCCGCTGCACAGGCTGGTCACACCGTCACGTTCGGGGGCAGCGAATCCGCCGACGGCCTCATTCTTCCACCGGCGTTCCCCGTCGGTGATCACCCCATTGCAGACCACCTTTTCGGGCGGCGGTCCCGTTCGCTCGACGGTGACGACGGTCAGTACCGTGCCGGCCGGTAGTTTCGGACCGAAACTTCGCGGACTGCGGTTCAGATGTCGTATCGAGTCGATCTTCCAGGTGTACCCGTCCGCGTCACCGCTCTGGCCGGCGGGCACAACCGCGCCGGGGACGACGGTGTGCCGGTAGGTTGCCCACGACTCGCCGAGCCCGGTCAAGACCAGGACTGCGATGGCCGCTGCGGCGACCACCACCGCGATCACGTTGCGCACCCACAGCTTCGACAGGATCGCTCTCACGACGCGCTCAGCTCGGGCTTGTTCAGCGTGACTTCGTCGACCCTGCTGAATCGAGAACCGTGGGTTGGGATCTCGATGACGAGCCGTGAATCCAGCCGCCCGTCACCGGCCCAGACCAAGAGCGTCAACGGATCGGATGATCCCGGCGCGACAAGGTCGGGCGCCACGTCGAACACCCACGATCCGCTGGATGTCAGCCCCGGGCTGATCTCACCCATCAAGGTGTCAGCGAAGAACCTGTCGGACGGGTCATAGGTATTGGGCCCGACGACCAGCTTGCTGTGCAGCAACTCCGTGCTTCGCGTTCCGTCCAGCGCCGCGTCGACGACCACCCAGACCCCTGCGGGCTTCACGGAATTCACCACCGGCGCGATCCGCGTGCTGGTGACTGTCGCAGAGAGCGCGCGCCCTGTTGCGGACTTACCCGCTTCGGCGTGCACGTCGAATGGGCCCAGCACGTCCGTCGGAGTCGGCAGGGTCTGCCACACCACCGCGGCCGCCGCCACGGTCACGACCACCCCGAGCGCGCTCAGCACGCGACGCGATCGCGGTATCGAAAACTTCACGCCGACTCCTTCACGGGCACGACGATCTGCCCGTAGTCGTCGGTGTCGATCCACTCCTTGCCGCCATAGGTGACCTTCAACTGGGTGTACTTCTTTTTCCACACCCGGATCGTCACTGAATTAAGCGACTGTGCGGTCAATGTCGGTACCTGCCAGGCGAACACCATTTGCTCGGTCAGTCCGGGGCCGAGCGTCTGGATAGCCGACCCGTCGCGAAACCGGAAGATGCCGAAGAACTCTTTGCCGGCCACATCGCGGAGGTCCAGCTGGTTCCGGAGTCGTCCGGGCACGGTGCCGTCGTTACGCAATGTGGCCAACACGCCGAGGTAGACCAATCCCGGTTTCGCGGTGCCGTAGGTGCCTTTCAGCTCGTCGACCACGCGCGCGCGCTCAACGGTGACGTTGAACTGGCCGTCGCTGAACTCTTCGCCCGTTTTGAACGGGGTGGCCTGCTTGTCGACGGTGTCGAGACCGCCGAAGGCCGCGGTGGCCACCAGTACGAGAACGAGCGCGACGCGCCCGCTCTGCGGTGTGATCAAGCGCGCGAACCATTGGCTCCATCGACTGCCCCGCTCGACCGGCGCAGGGGGTGGACCCTCCATGGTGCTGAATGCTAGTGGTTAGCGCCGCAATCGAGCACGGAGTGTGTCGGCGGTGTCGCGAACGGCGCCGAGCTGCTTGGCGACCTGGATCGGCGCGGTTCCGCCCCGCGCGTCACGCGAGTTCACCGATCCCTCCACGGTCAGCACCTCGCGAACATCGGGCGTCAGTTCGGCATGGATGTCGGCGAACTCCTCGTCCGTCAGCTCCTCGAGGCCCACTCCGCGTTCTTCGGCTGCGCGGACCGCCGCCCCTGCCGCCTCATGGGCGACGCGGAACGGCACGCCCCGACGCACCAGCCATTCGGCAAGGTCGGTGGCAAGCGTGTAGCCCAGCGGTGCCAGGTCGGCCATCCGGTCGACGTCGAAACGCAGGGTGGAGACGAGGCCGGCCATCGCGGGCAGCAGCAGCTCCAGCTGTGCCACCGAGTCGAACACCGGCTCCTTGTCCTCCTGCAGATCGCGGTTGTAGGCCAGCGGCTGCGCCTTCAACGTCGCCAGCAACCCGGTCAGGTTGCCGATCAGCCTGCCCGACTTGCCCCGGGCGAGCTCGGCGATGTCGGGGTTCTTCTTCTGCGGCATGATCGAGCTGCCCGTCGACCATGAGTCGTGCAACGTCACATACCCGAATTCGGTTGTGCTCCAGAGGATGATGTCTTCAGCAAGGCGGGACAGGTCGACACCGATCATGGTGAAAACGAACGCTGCCTCCGCCGCGAAATCGCGGGCCGCGGTGGCATCCACCGAATTGTCCGCTGCGGCATTGAAGCCGAGTTCTTCTGCGATGGCGTCGGGGTCGAGTCCCAGCGATGAGCCCGCGAGTGCGCCTGCACCGTAAGGAGATACCGCAGCGCGCACGTCGAAGTCGATGAGCCGGTCGACATCGCGCAGCAGCGGGTGTGCGTGCGCCAGTAGGTGGTGGGCGAGCAGGATCGGCTGGGCCGACTGCAGGTGCGTCTTTCCGGGCATGATCGCCGTCGGATGCGCTGCGGCCTGAGTGGCCAACGCCGACACCACATCGAGCGCCCCATCGGCGACGCGTCGTACGGCATCGCGCAGCCACAGCCGAAACAGCGTGGCCACCTGGTCGTTTCGGGACCGCCCGGCCCGTAGCCGGCCGCCGAGTTCCGCACCCACCCGTTCGATCAGGCCGCGTTCCAGCGCCCCGTGCACGTCCTCGTCGGTGACCAGCGGCAGGAAGCTGCCGTCGGCGACGTCGGATCCCAGGCTGTCCAGACCGGCGAGTAGGCCGTCACGTTGTTCCACGGTCAGCAACCCCGCTCGGAAGAGCACCGCAGTATGTGCCTTCGATGCCCTGACGTCGTAGGGCGCGAGCACCCAGTCGAAGTGGGTGGACTTGCTCAGTGCGGCGAGTGCGCCGGATGGGCCGTCGGCGAACCGACCGCCCCACAAGGACCCCTCGTTAGTGCTCACTGTTCGCCTCTACCCGCGCCGAGATCGACGTTTTGGCGGGTTCTACTAGCACTTTGGCGCCCATATGTGGGTTTGGGCGTCACTTGGCGAGGTCCCTGCGCGCGGAGATTTTCGACGACAGGCCATGCACGTGCACGAAGCCCTTGGCCGCCGACTGGTCGAACGTGTCGCCCTCGTCATAGGTGGCGAGGTTGAAGTCGTATAGCGACTCCGGGCTACGCCGCCCGTTCACCCCAATATGGCCGCCGTGCAACACCATCCGGATCTCGCCGGTCACATGCTGCTGGGTGTCGGCGACGAACGCCTCGAGCGCCCTCTTCAACGGCGAGAACCACAGGCCGTCGTACACCAGTTCGCCCCAGCGCTGATCGGTCTGCCGCTTGAAGCGGCCGAGCTCGCGCTCCAGCGTCACGTGTTCGAGTTCGGTGTGCGCGGTGATCAACACCATCGCGCCGGGCGCTTCGTAGATTTCACGGCTCTTGATGCCGACCAGCCGGTCCTCGACGACGTCGAGCCGGCCGACGCCTTGTTCGCCGGCGCGGCGGTTGAGCTCTTCGATCGCCTGCAGCACGGTCACCCGCCTGCCGTCGATGGAGACCGGCACGCCGCGTTCGAAACCGACGATCACCTCATCGGGCGTACTCCAGTTGACGGTCGGGTCTTCGGTGTAGTCGTAGACGTCCTTGGTGGGCGCGTTCCACAGGTGCTCGAGGAAGCCGGTTTCCACCGCCCGGCCCCACACATTCTGGTCGATCGAGAACGGCGACCGCTTCGTCACGTTGATCGGGATGGAGTTCTCCTCGGCGAACGCGATCGCCTTCTCGCGCGTCCAGGCGTAGTCGCGAACCGGTGCCAGCACCTCTAGATCCGGTGCCAGCGAACCGAACCCGACCTCGAACCGGACCTGGTCGTTGCCTTTGCCGGTGCAGCCGTGCGCGACGACCCCGCCGCCGTACTGGCGCGCCGCCTCAACGAGGTGTTTGACGATCAGCGGCCGGCTCAGCGCCGACACCAGCGGGTAGCGGTCCATGTAGAGCGCGTTGGACTGGATTGCGGGCAGGCAATATTCGTTGGCGAACTCATCGCGCGCATCGATGACGACCGCTTCTACGGCGCCGCAGTCAAGCGCGCGCTGCCGTACGAGTTCCATATCCTCGCCACCTTGGCCGAGGTCGATTGCGACCGCGACGACCTCGCGGCTGGTCTCCTTGCCGATCCAGCTGATCGCCACTGAGGTGTCAAGACCGCCGGAATACGCCAGGATGACGCGCTCGGACATGTAACCAATCTCCTTTGATAACTGCTCTATTGAAGGTTCTCGAGGCGGGTGGCCAGTTGGGCGCCGGTCATCGGCTCACGGGCGACGACGAAGATCGTGTCGTCACCGGCGATCGTGCCGACGACGTACGGCAAGGCAGCGCGGTCGATCGCGCTGGCCAGATATTGGGCGGCACCGGGCGGGGTACGCAACACCGCGAGGTTGCCGCTGGCGTCGGTCGCGGTCAGCAGGTCGCCCAACATCCGCGAGAGCCGTTCGGTGCCACCGGAAACGCCGCGCACCGGGCTGCCGTCCTCGGGCACGACGTACACCCCGACGCCGCCGTCGGCCCCGCGCAGCTTGACCGCGCCGAGTTCCTCCAGGTCGCGCGACAGCGTCGCCTGCGTGACCTCGATGCCCTCGGCTGCCAGCATCGCCGCCAACTCGGTTTGGCTGCGCACCGAATTCGACGACAGGATCGCGACGATGCGCGCCTGCCGGCCCGCCCGGGTGGTGCTGATCTCGGGAGCCTTGCCTGCCGTCATGATCGCTCCAACAGCCATGCCAGCAATGCCTTTTGGGCGTGCAAGCGGTTCTCCGCCTCGTCCCACGCCGCGCTGTGCGGACCGTCGATCACCTCGTCGGTGATCTCGTAGCCGCGGTGAGCGGGAAGGCAGTGCAGCACAACGGCATCGGAGTCGGCCAGCGCCAGCAGCTCGGCGTTTACCTGGAACGGCTTGAACGGGGCTACCCGATCCAGCCCGTCGTCCTCCTGGCCCATCGAGGTCCAGGTGTCGGTGACGAGCACATCGGCTCCCGCCGCGGCCTTGGCGGCATCAGCGGTGATCGTCACCGAGGCGCCGGTCACCCGGCCCCGCGCCTCGGCGGCGGCGACGAACTCTCCGTTGGGCGCAAAGCCGGCGGGGGCGGCGATCGTGACGTCGATGCCGGCCGTCACGCCGCCGAGCATCAGCGAGTGCGCCATGTTGTTGGCCCCGTCGCCGAAATACGACAGCCGCAGACCCTTCAGGCCGCCCTTGCGCTCGGCGAGCGTCTGCAGGTCGGCAAGCACCTGACAGGGATGGAACTCGTCGGAGAGCGCATTGATGATCGGCACGCCGGCGCCGGACGCCATCGACGTCAGCCGGTCCTGACCGAACGTACGCCAGACGATGGCTTCGACATAACGGGACAACACTTTTCCGGTGTCCTGCAAGGTCTCGTCGCGCCCGAGCTGCGTGCTGCGGCCGTCGACGACGACCGCATGGCCGCCGAGCTGAGCGATGCCGATCTCGAAGGAGAATCGCGTGCGCGTCGAGTTCTTGTCGAAGATGACCGCGACGCCGCGCGGTCCCTCGAGCGGCCGACGCGCGAACGGAGACTGCTTCAATTCCGCGGCCAGGGCCAGCACTTCGGCCTGCTCTTGCGGCGACAGGTCGTCGTCACGCAGGAAGTTTCGGACCGTCATGACACCGCCTTGTCCAGCACGCCGGGCAGCGCGGTGAGGAACTCGGTGATCTGGGCCTCGGTGATGATCAGCGGCGGTGCCAACCGGATCAGGTCGGGCGCGGCGGCATTCACCAGGAACCCGGCGTCGCGGGCGGTCGCCTCCACGGCCTTGGCTTCCGGTGCGGTCAGCGCGATTCCGCGCAGCAGACCGCGTCCTCGAACGTGGTCGACGAGCGGATGCTGCAGCGACTCGACGCCGTGGTGCAGCGTCTTGCCCAGCACGTCGGCGCGGGACACCAGATCCTGGTCGGCGAGTACCCGCAGGACCGCCAGCGCCGCGGCAGCGCAGACGGGATTACCGCCGAACGTGCTGCCGTGCAGCCCGGGGGTCAACAGGTCGCCGGTCGATCCGACGGCGATGCAGGCGCCGATCGGCAGGCCACCGCCGAGCCCTTTGGCCAGGGTGACGATGTCAGGTGTGATCCCGTCATGCTGGTGGGCGAAAAATGTCCCCGTGCGGCCTATTCCGGTCTGGACCTCGTCGAGAACGAGCAGAGCGCCGCGCGTCGTCGAAAGCTCGCGGGCGGCCACAAGGTAGCCGTCCGGCGGCACGACGACACCGGCCTCCCCCATGATCGGTTCGAGGAAGACTGCCGCGGTCGTGTCGTCGACGGCCTCGGCGAGTGCGGCAATGTCGCCGTACGGGACGTGCACCACGTCACCCGGCAGCGGCGCGAAAGGTTCCTGCTTGGCGGGCTGTCCGGTGAGGGCAAGCGATCCCATAGTCCGGCCGTGGAAGGCGCCTTGCGCGGCAATGATTTTCGTGCGCCCGGTCAAGCGGGTGATCTTGAAGGCGACCTCGTTGGCCTCGGTGCCGGAGTTGCACAGGAACACCCGAGCCTCGGCGCCCAGCAGCCCGACCAGTGCCTCCGCCAGGGCGATACCCGGTTCAGTGGCATAGAAATTCGAGGTGTGACCGAGCGTGTTCATCTGCTCGGTGACAGCTGCGATGACGGCGGGATGACGGTGGCCGAGCACGTTGACGGCGATACCGCCCAGCAGGTCGATATACGACTTGCCATCGACATCGGTGACCACGGCACCGTCGCCGCTGGCGAGCGAAACCGCGGGGGTGCCGTAGTTGTTCATCATCACGCGTTCCCAGCGCTGTGTGAGGCTCACGCTTCACCCCTCCTGTCCGACTCTCCCCCGCAAGCGGGAGGTGCCCCCACACCGGAGCGCGTACCTCGCTCCGGCATCGTCATCGGACGCACCACCTTCGTGCCCACTCCCTCACCGGTGAACAATTCGACCAGCACACAATGCTCGACGCGGCCGTCGATGACGTGTGCGCTCGGAACACCGCCCGCGACGGCGCGCATGCAGGCTTCGATCTTCGGGACCATGCCGGCCTCCAGCGTGGGCAGTAATTGGGTGAGTGCGGCGACATCGATTTCGCTGACCAAGGAGCTGCGGTCGGGCCAGTTGGTGTATAGCCCCTCGACATCGGTCAGCATCAGCAGCTTCTCGGCGGCCAGCGCCTCGGCCAGCGCGGCGGCGGCGGTGTCGGCGTTGATGTTGTGCACGACGCCGTCCACGTCGGGCGCGATGGTCGACACCACCGGAATACGGCCGGCCGCAATCAGATCGAGCACGGCCGCGGTGTTCACGCGCTCCACATCACCGACAAGACCGATATCGGTGGCCACCCCGTCGACGGTGACGTTGCGTCGCACCGCGGTGAACAGGTGCGCATCTTCACCGGTGATGCCCACGGCATAGGGGCCGTGCATGTTGATCAGGTTCACCAGCTCGCGTCCGACCTGGCCGAACAACACCATCCTCGCGACGTCGAGCACTTCGGGTGTCGTCACGCGGAAGCCGCCCTTGAAATCGCCTGCGATGCCGAGCCTTTTGAGCATCGCGCTGATCTGCGGGCCACCACCGTGCACCACAACGGGATGGATGCCGCAGTTGCGCAGGAACACCATGTCGGCCGCGAAGGCCCGGCGCAGCGCGTCGTCGGTCATCGCGTTGCCGCCATACTTCACGACCACGATCTTGCCGTGCAGCTGTTTGAGCCACGGCAGAGCCGCAGCGAGGACGTCGGCCTTGGCCTGGGCGGATAGCGGAGCAGCCGGGCCGGCGACATGAGGTGGAGTCATGAGCTGTACGCCGAGTTCTCTTCGACGTATCCATGCGACAGGTCGGTGGTGCGCACCGCGGCGCTGTCGCTGCCGACGCCCAGGTCGATGGTGACGTCGATATCGGTGCCGGAAAGGTCGACGTCGCGCGCCCCTGGCGCACCGACCCCGTCGATGCAAACCGGAGAACCGTTGAACGACACACTGATCCGCTCGGGGTCGAGCCGGACCGGGGCCATGCCGACTGCGGCCAGCACACGGCCCCAATTGGGGTCGGAGCCGAACAACGCGGTCTTGACGAGGCTGTCGCGCGCGACCACGCGGGCCGCGGTGAGCGCGTCGGACTCCCCCGCGGCGCCGGTGACCGTGACGAGGACGCGTTTGGTGACGCCTTCCGCGTCGGCCTGCAGTTGTGCACACAGGTCGTCGCACACCTGGAAAAACGCATCGTCAAGGTCGGCCTGGCTCGGCGCGATCGCGCTTGCGCCCGAGGCCAACACCAGAATCGTGTCGTTGGTCGAGC
The DNA here is from genome assembly GCA_001665255.1 of Mycobacteriaceae bacterium 1482268.1. Lineage (GTDB taxonomy): Bacteria > Actinomycetota > Actinomycetes > Mycobacteriales > Mycobacteriaceae > Mycobacterium. The sequence goes on from LZSH01000154.1 coordinate 20,647, forward strand.
AGCTACCGTCGACGTCGAGCCGGTCGAACGTCAACGCGCAAGCCTTACGCAACGCATGATCGAGTGCGGCGGCATCGGCCACCGCATCGGTGGTGACGACGCACAACATCGTCGCCAGCGAAGGGGCCAGCATGCCCGCACCTTTGGCCATTGCGCCGACGGTCCAGTTGGCGGCGTGGTGCAGCGCAACCTGTTTGGGCAGTTTGTCGGTGGTCATGATGGCCCTGGCGGCCTCTTCACCACCGGTCAGCCCGCCCGCCATCTCGTGGACGATTTCGGTGACACCGGAGAGCACCTTGTCCATCGGCAGCCGGTCGCCGATCAAACCTGTTGAGCACACGGCGACTTCGATGGCGCCGGTCTCGGTGCCCCAGTCCGACAACGCCGCTGCGACGGCTTCGGCGGTGGCATGGCTGTCCTGGAACCCGCCGGGGCCTGTGCAGGCGTTCGCCCCGCCGGAGTTGAGGATCACCGCGCGCAGCCGGCCTGTGGTCAGCACCTGTCGGGTCCACAGCACCGGGGCGGCCTTGATCTGGTTGCGGGTGAAGACGGCGGCGGCGGCGTAATCAGGACCTTCGTTGAAGACCAGCGCCATGTCCAGTGCGCCGGATGGCTTGATGCCCGCCGCGATTCCGGTGGCACGGAATCCTTCAGGAGCGGTGACGCCCTGGGTTCTGACGAGTCTGGTGGTGCCCGATGATGTTTCGGTCATGGCGCGACCCCGACGATCGACAGGCCCTCGGTCTCGGGCCAGCCGAGGGCGAGGTTCATCGATTGCACGGCCGCCCCGCCTGTCCCCTTGACCAGGTTGTCTATCGCGGCGATCGCGATGAAGGTGCCCGCGTCTTCGTCGACGGCGACCGCGAGTTGCGCGGCATTGCTGCCGAGCACCGCGCCGGTCTTGGGCAGCTGACCCTCGGGTAGAAGGTGCACGAAAGGCTCGGCGTCGTAGGCCTTTTCATAGGCTGCGCGCAGTTCCGACAACGGCGCAGAGGTGCGGGCGGTACATGTGGCGAGGATGCCGCGCGAGGTGGGGATCAACACCGGCGTGAACGACACTGTCACGTCCTTGGCGGTGACGGCGCGCAGCCCCTGGGCGATTTCGGGAGTATGCCGATGTTTACCGCCGATGCTGTAGGCGCGGGCGGAGCCGATCACCTCGGCGCCGAGCAGATCTGTCTTCGCGGCGCGGCCCGCACCCGACGTTCCGCTGACGGCGACGACAGTCACGGCCGGCTCCAGCAGGTCTTCGGCAACCGCGGGCCACAAGGCGAGCAATGCCGCGGTCGGGTAGCAGCCGGGCACCGCGATCCGGGTGGCTCCCCGAAGCCGATCGCGTGCGCCGGGCAGTTCGGGCAAGCCGTAGGGCCAGCTGCCCGCATGAGCGGAGCCATAGAACCGCTCCCACGCATTCGGGTCGGTGAGCCGGAAGTCGGCGCCGCAGTCGACGATCACGGTTTCTGCGCCCAGTTGGTCTGCCAACGTCGCCGAGTGCCCGTGCGGCAGCCCCAGAAAAACGACGTCGTGGCCGGCCAGCACGTCGACCTCGGTGGCCTCCAGCACCCGGCCGCCGAGCGGCAGCAGGTGCGGGTGGTGCTCGGCCAGCGTGGTGCCTGCGCTGGCAGCGGCGGTGAGTGCACCGATCGTCAACCGTCCGTCGAGGTATGCAGGATGGTTGAGCAGCAACCGGAGGATCTCACCGCCGGCGTATCCGCTGGCACCGGCCACGGCCACAGAAGTCATCCACTGATTCTGCATGTTTATGCAACACGTTGCAAACTCAATCTAATTCGGCGTCCCGGTAGTTAGCTGGTAGTAATTTTGCAAACGGAAGCGGATGGCAGGTGACACGGTCGAATCAGCCGTGCTAGCTGCAGCTTTACCTCATACTACGAGTCGTGACGCTTACGGAATTACCCGCCGTTGACCTGACTGGGTCGTTTACCAGCGATCTGCACAATGTCCTGCGCGAGGCGGCAACTATGGGTCCACTCGCCGTCGATGAAACGACGGGCGCCGTCATTGCGCTCCGTCATCGCGACCTCGAAAAGCTCGCCCACGACCAGCGGCTCCGCGGAATCGGGCTGACTCTATTCGACATGATGGGGATCGCCGAAGGACCCCTGCGTGACTGGTATGGCGGATTGATGTTCACGACGGAAGGTGACTATCACCGTCGCATTCGCTCGCTCGTGTCGCGCGCGTTCACGCCGCGGTCCGTCGAAGCGCTGCGAACCTCGGCGTCGAGCATGGCTGCTGCCGCCGCCGACTCGGTGCAGGAAGGCGGAGACCTGGTGGGGGCGTTCTCCGCATTCGCAACACGGCTGATCTGCCGCTTGCTCGGCGTACCAGACGCGGATGTCGGCGTGTTCAGGCAATGGGCTGATGCGCTGAGCCCTGTGTTCTTCATCATGACACCCGAACAGATCGCAGACGCCACTCGCGCGATCACCGAATTGCAAGACTATGTCGACGGATTGACGACGCGACGCGCTGAGGATCCTGGCGACGATCTCGTCACCGCACTTCTGGCCGCCGAGACGGATGGCGATCGACTGACCCATACCGAAACGGTCAACATGATCGCGAATCTGCTTGTTGCCGGCCATGATACGGCCGGAAGTCAGATACCTTGCAGCTTTCTGGTGGCACTGCAACACTCCGAGCAGCTCACCGGAGTGCACCGCGATGTCGTTCGCGTGGCCAGTGCTGCCGCGGAGACGATACGCCTGGAGCCAAGCATCCCGCTCATTCCCCGCACCACCGTGGAGCCTATTGATCTGCACGGAATGACAATCCCGGCCGGCACGATGATGTTTCTGTGCATCGCAGCGGCCTGCCGGGACGAAACGGCGTGGTGCGAACCAGACCGCTTCGATCCCGACCGCTTTACCACGCCCGACTCGGCGAAGTTGATGAACTTCGGCGCTGGAACGCATTACTGCCTTGGCACGGCGTTGGCCAAGATGGCAGTAGAAGAGTCCTTACGCGCTGTGCTGGCCGCCGACCCGGCGCTGCAACTGACCGAGGCTCCGGCGGAGATACCCTGGCGCCAGGTGCTCGGGCGCAGCCCCACCCGTCTCATGGTCAGTCCGACTTAGCCGGACAAAATCGGGAAGCGGCGACCAGCCATTCGCGACACAATACTGTGATGTCTGTGCCTGGCGCGCCACGACATAAGCCCGATCGGGTAGCT
>LZSH01000155.1 GCA_001665255.1 Mycobacteriaceae bacterium 1482268.1
TCCTCACCGTCGGTTTCGGCGGCGTGCTGTGCGGCTGATCGGGCGCCTTCCACCTGTACGAGCATGTCCGCGCAGCGGTGCTTGACGGCCTGGAAGCTGCCGATGGCGCGGCCGAATTGGATCCGTTCCTTCGCATAGCCGACCGCCATGTCGAGGCATCGCTGCGCGGCACCGACCTGTTCGGCGGCTAGCGCGATGACGGCGATGCGATAGGCCTGTTCGAGGCCGGCGGCAGCGCCTCCGTCGGTGCCGATCAGCCGGGCGGTGACGTCGTCGAAGCTCAGCTTGGCGATCTTGCGCGTACGGTCGAGCGTTGCCAGCGGCTCGCGGCCGACCCCGCCGGCGCCGGCGCTGATCGCGAACAGTGACGTGCCTGCGTCCGTATTTGCAGCAGCCAGAATGGTTTTGGCGGTATGCCCATCGAGGACGCGACCGGCGACTCCGTCGAGGCGGTAGTCGGTGCCGTCTCGGTGGGCCATCAGCGTTACCGCCTCGGGGTCCCAGGCGTCGAGGGTGCCGTTGAAAATCACGGTGCCCGTCGCGGAACCCTCGACGAGCGCAGGCAGGTATTCCTCCATAGCGGCGGCGTCACCGCTGCCGAGCAGGGTCGGGATCGCCAAGGCCACTGTGGAGAAGAAGGGCGCGCACAGCAGGGCCGCGCCCATCTCCTCGAAGACGACCACGAGTTCGGGCAGGCCCGCGCCTGCGCCGCCGAACTTCTCGGGCACGGCGATCGCGGTCAGGCCGAGGTCAACGGTCAGCTCGCGCCACACCTGCTCGTCGTAGCCGGCTGGAGAATCCATCGCGGCTCGCACGGCGCTGCTGGGCGACCGGGCGGCGAGGAAGTCGCGGACTGCCTCGCGCAAGTCCCGGTGATCGGTCGCCTCAGCCGTGGACACAGAGACCGTCCCGGCAGCCTGCGCCCAATATCGTTGGTGCAGTCATCGTTTCCTTCCGCATCGGCGTGACGGCGCTCCTCCGAGGCGACCGGTCCGACAGCGACCGCACCCGATCGAGATAACCCGCGATAGGCATTACCGATCGAGGATAGTATCTTTTCCTGAAACAGAGAATATTCATTCTCACATGAAGGAGCGGCGCGGTGACCACCCTCGACTACGGCATCTTTGATTGCGACACCCATTGCTATGAGACGCGCGACGCTTTCACCCGCTATCTTCCCGCTGAGTTCGCGGACCGCGCCATCACGACTGTGCGGGGGGCTGACGGCGTTGAGGTGATCCTCGCGGGTCACCGCGTGGCGACGTTCAACAGCGAAGGCGGCCTCGGCCTTGACGTGGCGTACCGTCCCGGTTCGCTGAAGGAGATGCTCCGTCAGATGGGTTCGGGCAATCCCGACGAGTCCTACGAGCCGCAGCCCATGCAGCCGGAGTACATCGAACGTTCCGCGCGGCTCGCGGTGATGGCCAAGCAGAACGTCGAGCGGATGGTGATCTATCCGAGCGGGATGGCGCTGGCCGCCGAACACTATGTCGACGACACCGCAGCGCTGTATGCGAACCTGCGGTCGTTCAACCGCTGGATCGACGACGAGTGGGGCTTCGACTTCGAGGGACGCATCTACGCGACCGCACTGTTGTCGCTACGCGACCTCGACTCAGCGGTCGCCGAGACGGAGGCGCTCATCGCCGGCGGCGCCAAGTTCGTGATGCTGCCGACCGGCCCCGCCTATGGGCGGTCACCCGGCGATCCGTATTTCGACCCGGTCTACGCGCGGCTGCAGGAAGCCGGCTGCGTGCTCGTCTACCACATCATGCCGTTCTGGTACTTCAACGCGATCTCACCCGCGTGGGGACACAACCCCGACCCCGCGTCGTGGCACATGTCGGCGTGGCAGTGGATGAACATCTACGGTCAGCGACCGATCGAGGACACCCTCTCCGCGCTGATCTTCGACAACCTGTTCGGCCGCTTCCCGAAGCTCAACGTGCTGGTCGCCGAGCACGGCGCCGAGTGGGTGCCGTTCTTCCTCAAGCACATGGACAAGAGCCGCGGCATGGGCCGCAACGGCCCGTGGATCGGCGGCAAGCTGACCGAGCGGCCGTCGGCGATCTTCCGCCAGCACGTCCGCGTGGTGCCGTACCCCGAGGACGACATCCCGGGCATCGTCACGAGCCTCGGGTACGACGACGTGCTTGTGATGGGTTCGGATTTCCCACACGCCGAGGGGCTGGCCGAACCGGCGGACTTCCTCAAACTGCTCGATCCGCTCGACGACGCGGCGAAGCGACGCATCATGCGCGGCAACGCCGAACATCTGCTGCTGCGGAGCTGACCACCCGTGGGCGCCGAGGTCGACAACTCGGTCGACATCGAACTGGTTCGTGGGGCGGCGCGAGAGTTTCTGGCCGGGTGCGGCGGGCGGGACTCTCTCAAGGACCTCGCGGCGATGGACTGGACCGGGTTGATGGTCGACGAGGATCTCGGCGGCAGCGGGTGGCGCCCGGTGGAGACGACGGTGATCGCTGAAGAACTCGGGCGGTCAGGAAACTCGACGCCTTGGCTCGGCTGCGTCACCGCCGCAGCGGCGTTGAGTGGGGCACCGCCCGAGCCACGTGATCGTTGGTTGCCCGCCATGCTCGACGGGAGCGGTGCGGCAGCCTGCGCGCTCGCCGGTGATGTCACCCGGGTGGCGGGTGCGGATTCGCTTGACATACTTGTCACGTTTGATAGCAATGGAATTCAGCTTTTTGAGGCGGCCAACACGCTGCCGCGGAAGCTCGACCACGAGCTGCTGGACGTCAACTGTCCGGTCTGGCGTGTCGAGCTCTCCGGAGCACAGAGTGTGCCCCTCGGCGGACCCGAACGAGCGGAGCAACTACTCGCACTGGCCAGAGTGCTGCTGAGCGCGGATTCGCTCGGCGCACTATCGGCCACCTTCGAGCGGCTGGTCGCCTATCTCAAAGATCGCGTCGCCTTCGGTGCACCGATCGCGAGTTTCCAAGCGATACAACATCGCTTGGTGGAGCTGTTGGTGTTCGAGGCCAAGGCCCGCGCCGTCCTCACCAAGGCCGCTCGTGCCCTGTCCGCCGACACCACGACGGGCGATGCGGTGGCATTGTCCGCCGTGGCGCATTCCTATATCGCAGCCAACGCTGCAGCGGCCGTCGACGAGTGCATGCAATTGTCGGGTGGCATCGGATTCACGTGGGAATACCCGCTGCACCATGAGCTGCGGCGAGTGTTCACGAACGCCTATCTACTCGGTACGGTGCGCTCCAGTCGTGCGCTCCTGGCGAAGAGGGCCGGCTGGTGAGCGCCCCGCGAACCCGACCCACAGAGGCCGAGCTCGACGAGTTCCGTAACCGCGTCAAGGCACACATCGCTGAGCACGCACCACCGTTCGAGGCCCGGGAGGGACACCGGGCGCCGGAAACCGCCGAGCAGGAAGCCTTGCTGCGCAGATGGTTCGCATCGTTGTTCGACGCGGGATTCGCCGGCGCGGACTGGCCCGTCGAATACGGCGGCCGCGCCGACCACCACCCCCTGCACGATCGGATCGTCTCCGAAGAGATCCTGCGAGCGCGGGCTCCGCGACCCGTCGATCAGGTCAACCTGGCCGCCCACGTGCTGCTGCATTTCGGCTCCGATGAGCAGAAATCCACTCTGCTGCCGCGGATCCGGAGCAGCGAGCATGTGTGGTGCCAGCTGCTCAGCGAGCCCGATGCGGGCAGCGATATCGCCGCCGTGCGCTGTAAGGGCACCCGGCGGCCCGACGGGTCATGGGTGATCGACGGGCAGAAAACGTGGATCACCGACGGGCACTGGGCCGACATGGGCCTGGCCCTGATCCGAACCGATCCGTCGTCGTCGCGTCATCACGGGCTGTCGGCAGGAATCGTCACACCATCGAAGAAGACCTCGTTGACCTCGATCGCCTCGTTGATCGTGCGAATCGGTCGGATCTCGATCCCCGGTGAGGTCAACGGCACGATGAACGCCGACAGCCCGTGATGACGCGACGACGACGGATCGGTTCGGATCAGGGCCAGGCCCATGTCGGCCCAGTGCCCGTCGGTGATCCACGTTTTCTGCCCGTCGATGT
>LZSH01000156.1 GCA_001665255.1 Mycobacteriaceae bacterium 1482268.1
CGACCTTGCCGATGCTGCTCATCAGCCAGTAGCGAGGACCGTTCAGCAGCGCGGCTACGGCGCCATTCTCGTCAGCGATCGCCTTGGCGTCCAATTTGTCCCACAGTTCTGCGGGACAATCGTTGAGCGGAAACGTGTTGTACACCGTGGCCTCTGGACCCGACTGCGTCGCGCTGACGAGAATGGCGCCGTAGCCGCGCTGCTGAACGGTCCTCGCTACTGGCTGATGAGCAGCATCGGCAAGGTCGGCCGAAATGAATTGGTGCGCAAGACATTCGGCGGACTTGAGATGATCCGTCAGGCTACCGTCGCGCTCTCATCGATGAACCCGGCGCCGTATCAGGCGAACAAGGTCGACAGGAAGGCGGTGTTCACTTTCGCCGCCGGCCGGGAGATCTACCAGCTCGTCGACCCCGATCGAGGACGCTGGATCATGCAGACCTACAGCCAGACCGTCGACAAGAATCTGACTCTCGCCGACCTACGCGGCCTTGCGAGCCGCCTGTCGCTACCGCAGGGATGGCGTTTCGAGACGAGTACTCCTTCGTCGCCCGTCGTCATCGACACGACCGGGCAGGACGCGATCGTGACCCAGGACGATCTTGCGAACAGCTATTCACTGCACCTGGAATCCTGACGAGCGTGCGCAAAGCGCTGAAATTGCGCGGCGTGTCGTGTGCAAACACGCACGCTCGCGGGGAGGTGCCCCCAGCTCGCGGGGAGATGCCCCCAGCTCGCGGAGAAGGGTTGGCTGTACTC
>LZSH01000157.1 GCA_001665255.1 Mycobacteriaceae bacterium 1482268.1
CGCGGACCGCGACCGGCAGCCCGCCGACCGCGGCGGCCACCACCGGAGTGCCGCACGCCTGCGCCTCGACGGCGACAAGGCCGAAGGATTCCGAGTAGCTGGGAACGGCGACCAGATCGGCCGCACGGAACAAGTTGACGAGCTGGTCGCGCGTCTGGGGAGGCAGGAAAGTCACCCGGTCGGCGATACCCAATTCGTCGGCCAACCGCACGAGTCCGTCGGGTGCGGCCAGCCCGCTACCCGACGGTCCGCCCGCCACCAGCACCCGCAGATCGGGCAGCTTGGCGGCCGCGCGCAGCAGAACATCGGGCGCCTTCAGCGGCTGAATGCGGCCCACGAACGCCACCACTTGTTCGGAGCCTCCGATACCGAGCGCCGCACGCGCTGCCCGTTTGTCGCCGGGCGTGAAGGTCTCCAGGTCGACGCCGGGGTGGACAACGTCGATGCGCGACGGATCAGCGTGGTGAAGCGAAACCAGTTGCTGCGCTTCGTGTTCGGTGTTGACGATCAAGCGGTCGGCCTCGTCGACCACCTGCTGTTCGCCGACCGCGCGCAGCGGCGGTTCCGGGGCGTCGCCGTCGGCCAGCGCCGCGTTCTTCACCGCGGCGAGGGTGTGTGCGGTGTGCACCAACGGCACTGCCCACCGATCGCGCGCCAGCCAACCGACCTGACCAGACAGCCAGTAGTGCGAGTGCACGATGTCGTAATAGCCCGGCTCGTGAGTGGCCTCGGCCCGCAGCACGCTCGCGGTGAACGCGCACAGCTGCGTGGGCAGGTCGTATTTGTCCAGGCCTTCGAACGGGCCGGCGACGACATTGCGCACGAGCACACCCGGAGCCACCCGGACCGTCGGCTGATCGGCCGAGGACGTGGCCCTGGTGAAGATCTCCACCTCGACGCCGCGACGGGCCATCTGCAAGGCACTCTGCAACACGTAGACGTTCATGCCGCCCGCGTCGCCGGTGCCCGGCTGAGCCAGTGGGGAGGTGTGCACCGATAGCACGGCCACTCTGCGGGGCAAATCCGTTGCTAGGCGCACACAGACATGTCTACACCGTGCCCAACGGCGGGCCGTCTGACATCCGTCGCGAGACGGCATCTACGCAGTGAAATGTCGAGTGGCCGCCTGCTGGAATGCCATTTCGCGGGAAACAAGCTCAGGCGGTCGCTTCCGGCCTGCGGATCAGCGCCCGGCGCATCGCGCCGATCGGATCGGCGTAGATACCGCCGAGCGACACCACGCCTGCGCCGGCCTCCTGCACGCGGTTGCCGAACGAGGTCACCCGGATGTCGCGGGCGGGCAGCACCGACCGCTGCCGGTAGGCCTCCTCGACGACGCTCATCCCCTCCGGATACTCGGTGAAGGCCTGGCCGCCGACGACCAGGTCATCGGGGTTGAGCATGTCGCGGAGCAGCGCGACCGCCTCCCCAAGCACCCGGGCCCGCTCGGCCAGCAGCGCCCCTGCCTGTTCGTTGCCCTGCCTGGCGGCCCGCAGCACCGACGCCATAGTGGACGACGGGCCTTCTGCGGGGATCACCCGCAGCTTGCGCGCCGCGATGAGCACCGCCTCGTCGCTGACGGTCGACTCCAGCTGGCCGCTGCCGCCGAGCAGATCCGAGTGGGCAGGCAGGCCCGCGATGGTGCCCGGCCCGCTGGCGGGCGAATGCACCCTGCCGCCGATCGACAGCGCGTAGCCGACGGTTTCGCGGGCGTAGACATACAGGCTCGTGGCGGGATGCGCCCCTCGCCGGCTACCGAGCAGCAGTTCTGCGCCCGCCATCGCGTCCACGTGCGAGGCGATGGACACCGGCAGACCCAGCGTTTCGGCGATCACCGGGCCGACCGGCGCGTCCGACCAGCCAAGTCGCGGATGGTCGAGGTAGCCGGTCGCGCTGTCGACGACGCCGCCCGCGGCGACGCCAACCCACAGCGGGCGGCGGCGGTGCCAGCGGCTCAGGTAGCGGCGGGCGCTGGCCGCCAACGATGCCAGCGCGGCAGCCTGCGCACCGCGCGGCGTGGGCGTCTCGACGACGTCGAGGGTGCGGCCGAACAGGTCGGTGGCCACGATGCTGGTGGTCCGCGCGCCGATGTGGATGCCGAGCGTCAGGAACGGCTCGTGGTTGACCTCGACGGGCACCCGCGGCCTGCCGATCGCGCCGGATACCGCGAGGTCGGCGCGCTCTCGCAGCACTCCCGCATCGAGCAGGGCGGTGACCTGACGGTTCACCGTCGCGATGGACAGCTGGGTGACCTTGGCGATGACGTCACGGGCGATCGGGCCACGCGACCGCGCGGCGTTGAACACCGAGGCGGCAGCCGCGTCGGCGACGCACAGCGACGGCGCCACGATGTGGTGGCGCGAGAGAAGCGCCCTTTTGGTGTGGGCGGCGGATGAAGCTTGGCGGAGAGCGGTGGTGCGCACTAGATGTCCTCGTCGTAGTCGGCTGGTTTGGTCTGTGCCACACCCGGCGACTCAGCGGGACGAGGAGAACGTCCGGACTTCGGTCAGGCGCGGCGGATTGCGCGGCGACAACAACAACACGCGCGCCGTGCGCCGATGGCCTGACTCGTCCTGATCACGCCGTGAACTTAGCACAGCCAACTAGCTCCGCGCTTGGTGACTTGGCCCGCCACCAGGCCATCTACAGTTGGGCGCATGACAACCCCCGATGCCGACCGCCGGGTCGCGGTGGTCACCGGTGCCAGCGCGGGCATAGGTGCAGCGACCGCGAAAACCCTTGCCGCTCAAGGGTTTCACGTCGTCTGTGTGGCGCGGCGCGAAGCGCCGATCACCGCTCTCGCCGACGAGATCGGCGGCACCGCTTGCGTTACCGACGTCACAGACGAGAAGGCCGTCGCGGCGCTGACCGAGAGTCTGGGCCGCGTCGACGTGCTGGTGAACAATGCCGGCGGCGCCCGCGGCCTCGAACCGGTGCTCGAGGCGGACATCGACAATTGGCGGTGGATGTGGGAGGCCAACGTGCTCGGCACGCTGCGGATGACGCGGGCGCTGCTGCCGAAGCTCATCGATTCCGGCGACGGCCTCATCATCACCGTCACATCGATCGCCGCGATCGAGACCTACGACAACGGTTCGGGTTACACGTCGGCCAAACACGCCCAGGGCGCTCTGCACCGCACGCTGCGCGGCGAGCTGCTGGGAAAGCCGGTGCGGCTCACCGAGATTGCGCCGGGGATGGTGAAGACGGACTTCTCGCTGCGCCGGTTCGACGGTGACGAGGAACGCGCCGACGCGGTGTATCGCGGCGTCACGCCGCTGGTCGCCGAAGACGTTGCCGAGGTGATCGGCTTCGTCGCCTCGCGGCCGTCGCACGTCAACCTGGACACGATTGTGATCCGGCCGCGTGACCAGGCCAGCGCGTCGCGCTTCAACCGGCGATAGGGCTATCTGCCGGGCGGACGGTCGTTGACCGGCTGCGGTGCCCCTGACGGGGTGGCCGGCGCCGTGCTGGGAATCTCCGACGGCGACGCCTCCGACGACAGCGCCGACATCGCCACCCACTCGTCCCACGAGACCGCCCAGTCCCAGATATCGCCGTCGGCGTAGGACAGTTCGATCGACGTCCCCGACACCTCCACGGGGTCGCCGTAGATCGCACTGTTGAAGTACTGCTGGGCGTTTTCCAGGTTCAGGTTTATGCAGCCGTTGGTGACGTTCGTATTGCCCTGCGCCCCAATGCTGTTGGGGTTGCAGTGGATGAACTCGCCGTTGTTGGAAATGCGCACGGCGAAGCGTTCGTGCACGTTGCTGTACCCAGCGGCCGGGTTGGACATGTAGAAGTCTGCGTATTTCTCGCTGACCACGTGTATGCCGCTGCGGGTGATGTTGCGCGGCAGGTCGCCCTCGCCGTAGCTGCACGGGAAGTCCATGATCACCGCGCCGCCACCGTCGAGCACCTGGATGCGGTGCGACGAGGCTTCGGCCTTGACGACCTGACGGCGTCCGATCGAGAAGTTCAGCGAGATGTCCTGACCGCCGTAGGCGTCCTCGCCGAACTTCACCCCGTAGAGCTTCGCGTCGACGGTCACCTTGGTGTCTGCCGGGTAGTACTCCTTGGTGCGGTAGTGCACACGCGACCCGCCGACCTCGTCGGGCAGCCACGCCCAACCGCCCTCGACGGGTGGATCGGTCGTGACCTTCAGCGCTTTCTCCACCGTGGCGCGGTGCTCTTCGGCGATCGCGGCGTCGAACTGGATGATCACCGGAACGGCGACGCCCACGACCTGGCCGTCGGCGAGCTGGAACTGGCCGTTGACCGTAGTCGTGGGGTTGATGGTGCTGAATGTGCCGCCGACCGGGAGGGCCTTGCCGTCGCGGCCCACTACAGAGCCGGACCACTTGTATTCGACGCCGTAGCCGAGCGGTTCGGCGACGGTGAAGGCGGTGCGTTCGCGGTTCATCGCGCCTGCCACCGCCTTGCCGTCGGAGTTGGTCAGGCTGACGCGCTGGAACCAGCCGTCACGGACTTCGACGCGCACCGGCGAGGTCGGCAGCACGTCGGAGGCATCGTTGTGCGGGGTGTAGGTCAGCGACGGCGCGGACGGCGCCTCGCCGGCTTCAGAGGGTGAATTGGAATTGCCCGAGCAGGCCGCCAGCACGCCAGGGGCCACGACACCGACCGCGAGCGCCGTCAAAGCCCGCCGCCTATTCAGCTGCGGCGGGGTCGGATCATCTGTTATGCCGGCACTCACGTATTCCAAAGATACCTAGAGGTGCGCGCCGACCAGGGTCGGCTCGGGTGTGAGTTCGATCCCGAATTCGGCCTTCACGCCGTCGCGCACCCGTCTCGCCAGCGCAATCACGTCGGCCGCGGTGGCTTGGCCGCGGTTGGTCAGCGCCAGCGCGTGCTTGGTCGACAGCCGCGCCGGAGCGTCGTCGCCGGGGAAACCCTTGCCGAACCCTGCGCGCTCGACGAGCCAGCCCGCGGCCAGCTTCACCCCGTTCGGAGCGGGATAGTTGGGCACCGGGGCCGCCGCGCGCTCCTGGATCCGCGCCAGGTCTGAAGACGTGACCACCGGGTTGGTGAAGAACGAGCCGACGCTCCAGGTGTCGTGGTCGGCCTCGTCGAGGACCATGCCCTTGCGCCTGCGCAGGGCCAGCACGGCATCGCGCACCGCGGCCGGATCGGTGCGGGCACCCGCTTCGGCGCCGAGCGCAGCAGTCAGTTCGCCGTAGCGCAGCGGCGCGCTGCGACCGTCGGCGTGCAGCGCGAACTCGACCTCCAGCACGATGGCCGCGTCGGAGTGTTTGAGAATGCTTGTCCGATAACCAAATTCGAGTTTATCGCCGCCGACCCACCGGTCCTCGCCGGTGGCGCGGTCGAGCAGCCGGACCCGCCGGATCGTGTCGGCGACCTCGGCGCCGTACGCACCGACGTTCTGCACGGGCGTCGCACCCGCAGAGCCCGGGATGCCCGACAGGCACTCGAGCCCGCCGAGTCCGTGATCGAGCGCGGCGACGACGACGTCGTCCCACACCGCGCCGGCCTCGGCGCGCAGGATGGCGCCGTCGACGCTGATGCCCGTGTTGGCCAGGCGGACCACGGTCAGGTCCGGTATGTCATCGGCCAGCACGACGTTGGAGCCGCCCGCCAACACCAGCGCGTTGTCACCGGCGCCCGGTTCGTCGATGAGGGCGCGGATGACGGCGATGATCGCGTCGGTGGTGTCACAGGTGATCACTCGGCGCGCCAGCGGGCCGACCCGAAGCGTGGTCAGCGGCGCGAGCGGCACCTGTTCGTCGACGGGCACACCCCGTAGGCGCGAACTGACCACGGGCGGTAACGGTAGCCTGGCCAGCTATGCCTCGTTCATTCGACATGGCCGCCGAGTACGAGGGCAGCGTCGAACAAGTCCACCGGGCGTTCGGCGATCGGGCGTACTGGCTCGAGCGCTTGGCCGATTCGGGCGCGGACGTGGCGACGCTGGACGAGATGAAGGTCGCCGGCGACGGCGGCATCGACGTGATCACCACGCAGGTGCTGCGCGTGGACCGGCTGCCCGGCGTGGTGACACAGTTCCATCCGGGCGATCTGTCGATCGTGCGCGAGGAGGCATGGACCGCGGTCACAGGCGGCTCGGCGACGGCCACCGTGACCGGCTCGATTGTGGGCGCGCCGGTGTCGCTGACGGGCACCGCGGTGCTCGCGCCGAGCGACAACGGCGGCTCGCGCCTGCAGTTCAGCGCAACCGTCGAGGTGCGCATCCCGCTCGTCGGCGGCAAGGTGGAGAACTTCATCGGCAGCCAACTCGTCGAATTGCTGATCGCCGAGCAGCGGTTCACCACGGCGTGGCTCAAAGAAAACCCGTAGCCGGAGCCCGCCGAGCATCCCTAGCACGCCGAGCCTGTCCAGCCGCTATCCGCGGTCCTCGACGTGCCTGCGCGCCACCGATTCGATGTGGTCCATCAGCGTATGCAACGCCGCGGCCGGGTTCAGCTCCAACGCCTCGGTCTCTTCTTCGTAGATAAGGACGTGTCCGGCGGGGAAGAAGTACGCCTCTCCGCTGCCGGCGATTTCATCCGGCAGGGCGGTGCCCGGATAGTGGCAACGGATGCGGCCGCGGAAGACGTAGCCGTAATGAGGGCACGGGCACACACCGCCCGCGAGCCCTTGATACAGCGCCGTGTGGTCACCGGTTCCCGTTACGGTGTAACCGATCTCCATATCGCCCCACTGCGCGGAACGAAACCCACGGCCGCACAGCGGCCATCGGCCGTCACCGCCTGCAGGTAGATCCTCGAGCCTGCTCACCGGCATGGGCCACCTCCGTGATCGTGGTCAGTTCAGCTTCTGCAACCGGAACGGCAGTTCGATTTCGAGCCTTTCGTTGATGCTGCAGTTGCCGCTGTCGCCCGACGTCCTGTCGAATCCGGCGAACGTCTGCGAGCCCGGCCAGAAGCCGGCGGACTGGTCGACGGGATAGAACTGATAGCGCTGGTGGCCGGTGAACAACCTGCCGTCCGCGCATGGCTCCCAATTGGGCAACTCCCGCTTGACGAGGTACTCCCCGTTGGTTGTCGAGATGTTCGCGGTCCAGCCCGCGTCACTGGTGACCGTGCCGGTGCACGTCACGACATCACTGCACGTCATCGCGATGGTCCAAACGCTGCGGGTAGTGACCTCGTCGTGGAAGACGTCGTTGGTCGCGG
>LZSH01000158.1 GCA_001665255.1 Mycobacteriaceae bacterium 1482268.1
ACCGCCGCTGCACCTGCAATAGCGATACCGGTCCGAGAGCGCTTTTGCACCACGGGAATTGGTGCGGTTGATGCCGAATCCGGCTGATGCGCAGTGCTATAGATTCCGTAGGACGAGTGTGGTGTCTGCGTTGCGTAACGCCAGTCGTAGGGCTGCTGGTACCCGCTGTGCACGGGATTGCCGGGATGCTGTTGGCCTGCAGGCTGACTCGGGCGTGTTTCACGACGGGTGCGGCGCAGCGAGTTTCGCGATTGCTTCTTCATGGATTCCGTTTCTTCCTTGGCACTGCGGAGCAAAGTGGTTAGCCACACTGTGCATACGCTCGCTGAGACTGGACTGAGAGAACGATCTATACCGTCCAAGACTTTTGGGCTGTGGCGGCCCTGAGCGGGCCCGCCGCCGATCAAGCGTCGAGCGTGTTCGGTGGGCAGGACGAGCAAGGCGTTCCGGGACTGCAGGGGCGCTCCGGCCAGGACATGGAGGCGACCGTATCCTTCGCCGACGGCAAGACGGTGCCCTTCTCGGTCGTCGGCACCGATCCGGCTGACGACATCGCCGTCGTTCGGGCCCAAGGTGTTTCGGGTCTGACGCCGATCACGATCGGATCGTCGAAGGACCTCCGGGTCGGCCAGAACGTCGTGGCCATCGGATCACCGCTCGGACTCGAGGGCACCGTGACCACCGGCATCATCAGCGCGCTGGACCGACCGGTCAGCACCGGCGACGAGAGCACCGGTCAGCATTCGGTGATGAACGCAATCCAAACCGATGCGGCCATCAACCCCGGCAACTCCGGCGGTGCGCTGGTCAACATGAACGGCGAACTCGTCGGTGTGAACTCGGCGATCGCATCGATGGGCGGTGGCCCGGCTTCGGAAGGCGCGCAAGCAGGGTCGATCGGGCTCGGCTTCGCGATCCCGTCGGATCAGGCCAAACGCATCGCCGACGAGCTCGTCTCGACCGGCAGCGTGACGCACGCGTCCCTGGGTGTCCAGCTGACGCAGGCCGCCGGCACGCGTGGGGCTGCGGTCGCCCAGGTGGTCGCTGATGGTCCCGCCGCAGCCGCGGGCCTGCCGAGCGGCGTGCTGATCACCAAGGTCGACGACCGTCCGATCGACGGCGCCGACGCGCTGGTTGCGGCGGTGCGCTCCAAGGCGCCGGGCGACGTCGTCACGGTGACGTACACCGACGGATCCGGCGCGGCCCAGACGACGCGCGTCACGCTCGGCCAGGCGCAAACCTGACGGGCCTGCGCTTCAGCTGTAGAGCTCCTCGAACCGTTCGATGGACCGCTCGATGTCACCCCTCACCAGGCGCGCCGCGGTCGAGCCGATCGGTCCGAATAGCGGCGCGCCTCCGAGGTCGATCTTCACCGTGAAGTCACACCCCGAATCGGTGGGCTTCACCGTCATCCGCAGCCCGTACTTGGTGCCGCCGACACCCTTGCCGGTAACCGCCAGCAGGTTCGGGACGTCGAGTTCCTTGACCGTCCACGTCACCCGGTTGCGCATACCCTTGACGGCCGCGACGCCGACGAGCGTCGTGCCGACCTCGAGTTCATCGGGCAGCTCGGACCGCCAGCCCTCGTGCATCTTCAGCCAGTCGCCGAGCGTCGAAAAGTTCGACGCGTGTTCCCAGGCATCCTCGGGTGACATCGAAAGGCTGCGGGACAGCTCGAGTTTGGCCATCTGCCGATCCTATTGGGTTGCGATCGCTGCCATCAGCCGATCAACTGCGTCAGGCCGGCGGCGCGTCGGCCGGCGCCGCACTTGTCGCATCGGTCCCGCCGATGCAGCGAAGGTTCGCCGTGGACTTCCAGGTGACCCCGTCGGGACGCTCGCCGGTTAGCGCGCCGGTGGTGGGATTCACGACCCCGGTGTAGTGGGTTTCGAACCCTTTGTCCCAGCCGATTCCGAAGGCGACAGTCGTGCCATCTGTGCTGCCCTCCGCCGTTCCACGCAGCAACGGGCCCTGGTTCGGCGGTACTCCGACGGCAGGTCCGCCAATGCCACGGCCGTCCGTCGTGACGGTCACCGTCCAGCCGTCGCTCTGCGAGAACCTCAAAGCTGGTCCGAATTCCCAGCCGCTTGGACACTCGACATTCGCGTGGCCGACAGCGGGGGATACGACGAGACCGGCGGCGGCGATCGGTATCGCCAGGAGTACGCGTGACATAGGGGTAGAGGCTAGGCCAAGCAGCCCGCGGTTTGCGCATTTGTCACTGATTTCCGATCGGTGCGTCGGCACTACACCCGGCGAATACGGCAACGCGTGCGGTGGCTAGACGGATACGCTGCCACGAGTGGAGCCCGCCAACATCGCCTTCGCCGGGGCCGCAGAACTGGCGCGGCTGCTGGCCTCGGGCTCCGTCACCGCGCCGGCACTGGTCGACCTCTATCTTGATCGCATCGCGCGACTGGATCCCGAATTGCGGTCCTACCGCGTAGTACTCGCCGATAGCGCACGCCGGGAGGCCGACGCCGCGCAGTCGCGGCTCAACGCCGGTGAGCGGCTGCCCTTGCTCGGCGTGCCCATCGCGATCAAGGACGACATCGACATCGCAGGCGAGGTGACGTCCTACGGCACCGGTGCATTCGGTTCGCCCAAGGCCGACGACGCAGAGGTGGTGCGTCTGCTGCGGACAGCAGGAGCGGTCATCCTGGGTAAGACGACGGTGCCCGAGATGATGGTGTGGTCGTTCACGGAAACCCTTGAGTTCGGTGCGACGCGAAACCCTTGGAACGCGAACAGAACTCCGGGCGGGAGCAGTGGCGGCAGTGCAGCAGCGGTGGCGGCGGGTCTGGCGTCCATGGCGGTGGGCTCCGATGGTATGGGCTCTATCCGCATCCCTGCCACGTGGTGCGGCTTGTTCGGTATCAAGCCCCAGCGGGGCCGGGTTCCGTTGGCGCCACACGACGACGCGTGGAACGGGCTGTCGGTAAATGGCCCGATCGCGAGGACCGTCGAGGACGCGGCGGTGTTCCTAGATGTGACGGCGACGAGGGCCGCCGCCCAACAAAGCTTCGCCGCCGCCGCCGCCCGCGCGCCCGGATCTTTGCGAATCGCCCTGAGCACCAAGGTTCCTCCGCCGCTGACCGCAAGGGTAGGTAGGGCGCAGCGGGCGGCGGTTGAGCAGGCAGCACGCCTGCTGCGAGAGCTCGGCCACGACGTTGTAAGTCGCGACCCCGACTACCCCGTCGGCGCGGCGTACGGCCACCTGTTGCCCCGCTACTTCCGCGGCGTATATGACGACGTGCAAACCTTGCCGCGTCCGGAACGTCTCGAGAAGCGCACCCGTGCGTTCGCCCGGATCGGCGGCGTGATCTCCGACCGGCGAATCGCCGCGATCCGTGAAGCGGAAGGTGCACTGTCGCAACGTATCTTGTCAATCTTCGATGACGTCGACGTGCTGATCACGCCGGGCACCGCCAGCGGGCCCTCGCGGATCGGCGCGTACCAGAGGCGCGGCGCGATCGCGACGCTGGCCCTCGTGTCGCAGCGGGTCCCGTTTCAGGCGATCTTCAACGCAACTGGTCAGCCGGCCGCCGTGGTGCCGTGGGGTTTCGACAAGGACAGCGTGCCGACGTCGATACAGATCGTCGGGAGGCCGTTCGACGAGGCCACTCTGCTCTCCCTCGCGGGGCAGATCGAGAAGGCGCGTCCGTGGGCACAGCGTCGGCCGCCGGTGTCGTGATCGTCGGTATCAGTCCGTCTGGTCATGTAGCGCGTCGCGCCAGATCTTCAGCTTGTCCGGGTACGCCATCGTCTGAGCGGGGCTCGTCGACGGTAGACGTTGGTAGCGCAGTGGGCGGTCGACACCGGCCAGGCGAACGAAGTTCGTCTCCGCCGCGGCGCCGTTGAAGAACACGCGGGCGATCGCGGGATATGCGGAAAAGAACGACTCGAAGTCGTTGGCGATCATGCTGTCGCGTTCGACGGCCGAATCGAGGCTGCCGTGTCGCCGGCACTGCCGCAGCACATCCCACACGGCAACACGGCATCCTCGCAACGCCGCGGTACGGTGCGCGTACGGCAAGGCCGGGTCGAACCCGAAGATGTCACCGGTGATGCGCCAGAACGCGTTGCGGGGATTGCCGTAATACTGGCCAGCGGCCAGCGACATCGCGCTGGGCATGTTGCCGAGGATGAGGGTCCGCGCGCGGGCATCGACGATGGGCGGCAGCCCCTCCAGCAGCGGTCCTGTCATGGTCACAGGTATACGTTGAGGCGATGGCCGACCATGCGGATGCCCAAGCAATGGCATCCATCGAAGCCTCGGGCCTGCTCGACGGTCTTGAAGGGCAGGCGCGGATTGAACGTGCCGAGTTGATCGAGTGGCTACTCGGTGAGGGTTTTACCGTCGACCACATCCGGTCGGAGTTCGCGCCGATGTTGATGCCCGCCGGTCGCATCGTCGGTGACGACGGCGTGCGCTTGTCGACGCGGCAGATCTGTGAGGACACCGGAATCGACCCGGAACTGCTCGAGGCCATGCAACGGGCCCTTGGTTTGCCCCGAGTCGACGATTTCGATGCGCCGGTACATCTGCGCGCCGATGCCGACGCCGCGGCTCGTGCCCGGGTGTTCATCGACGCCGGTTTCACCCGTGATCAGGTGCTCGCCGTGGCGCGTGTGCTCGGGCAAGGCATGGCGCAGACGGCCGAGGTGATGCGTCAGGTAGTGCTCGAGGCCGTGATCGAGCCGGGCGCCACGGAATTGCAGCTCGCGAAGTCCTACGGCGAACTGGTGCAACACGTTTCGCCTCTGCTCGGTCCGCTGGCCGAGGACGTACTGCGGTTGCAGCTGCGCCACGGGCTCGAGACCGAAGCGGTCAGCCTCGCTGAACGGGCGGCCGGAAAGTTGCCGGGTGCGCGTGAGGTCACCGCATGCTTCGCTGATCTCGTCGGCTTCACCCGGCTCGGCGAAGCAGTCCCGCCACAGGCATTGGAGAGTCTCGCCAACCGGCTGTCCGAACTCGCCCGCGACGTCGCGGCGCCGCCTGTGCACTTCATCAAGACCATTGGCGACGCGGTGATGTTCGTCAGCACGGATACCGCCGCGATGCTCGGCGCTGCGCTCGATCTTGTGGACGCCGCTGACAAGAACGACCTGCCTCAGTTGCGGGTCGGTTTGGCGACGGGCAGTGCCGTGCGGCGGGCGGGCGACTGGTTCGGTAGCCCGGTCAATCTTGCCAGCCGCGTTACCGCGGTGGCCCGGCCGGGGTCGGTGCTCGTCGCCGAGTCGGCCCGCGAGGAGATCGGCGATAGCGACGAGTTCACGTGGTCCTTCGCCGGTGCGCGACACCTCAAGGGGATCAAGGGCGAGGTGAAACTGTTTCGGGCCCGGCGGGCTGAATCGCAGACAACGTGAGTCACTTCTGAATCAGCGGCCTCGCCAGGACTAACGCCGTGCCCGATAAGTCGGGCAAATCAATGACGAAGGTGTTAATAACAAGATCACGGGGTAGTCGGTTCCGGTCGGAAGGGCTCGCCATGGATAACCAGAGCACCAGCGCAGAACCGGTAGCGCGCATGCCGGTGGCGTCAGCAGCGGAGCTGTTGACCACCTCCTCCATCTGCCCCGCGTGCGGTTATCCGACAATCGGCATGGATTTGTGCGCCTATTGCCGTCCCCTCGCCCAGGATTTCCTCCCGCCGGCCGCCTGACGCGACGGGATGAACCGGCGCAACCGCAGGCTGTTCGCCACGACGAATACCGAGCTGAATGCCATTGCGGCCCCAGCGATCAGCGGATTCAACAGACCGAGCGCGGCAAGCGGCAATGCGGCGACGTTGTAGGCGAACGCCCAGAACAGATTGCCCTTGATGGTGCGAAGTGTGGCGCGCGACAACCGGATTGCGTCCGGAGCCACGCGCAGATCGCCGCGCACCAGGGTCAGATCGGAGGCGGCGATCGCCGCATCTGTGCCGGTGCCCATTGCCAGACCTAAGTCGGCCTGGGCGAGCGCGGCGGCGTCGTTGACGCCGTCGCCGACCATCGCCACCACTTTGCCGTCGGCCTGCAATCGCTTGATATGACTGACCTTTTCGGCGGGCAATACCTCGGCGATCACGTTCGCGATGTCGAGCCGGCGCGCAATCGCGTCGGCAGCCCGCTTGTTGTCTCCGGTCAGCAGGACCGGCGTGAGCCCCAGGGCGCGAAGCTCGTCGACCGCGGCGCGCGATGTCTCCTTGATGGTGTCGGACACGACGATGACGGCGCGGATCCGGCCGTCAACCGCGACCCAGACCGGCGTCCTGCCCTCGGCTTCGGCCGCCTCGGCTTCGTTCCGCAGACCCTCGGGCACCTCGAGCGCCAACTCGTCGCGCAACCACCGCAGATGTCCGGCGGCGAGCACATGGTCCTCGACGACACCGGTAACGCCTCTGCCGCCCTGGTTCTTGAAGTCGGTCACCGGCGGCAGCGGACCCGCCTCAGCGGCGCGTCGTGCCACGGCTCGCCCGATGGGGTGTTCGGATGCATCTTCCAAACCACCTGCCAGGCGCAGCATTTCGGCGGCGGAGCCATCGTCGACCGCATGCACGGACGTGACGGCCATCTGGCCCGTGGTCACCGTGCCGGTCTTGTCGAGGACGACGGTGTCGATGCGCCGCGTCGACTCCAGCACCTGCGGCCCCTTGATCAGAATGCCCAACTGGGCACCGCGTCCCGTGCCCACCAGCAACGCTGTCGGCGTAGCCAAGCCAAGCGCACAGGGGCACGCGATGATAAGCACCGCGACGGCGGCGGTGAACGCAGAGCTCGCCGACGCGCCCAACAGCATCCAGGCCGCCAACGTCAGCAGCGACACCCCGATGACGATGGGCACGAACACCGCTGACACCTTGTCGGCCAGGCGCTGCACGTCTGCCTTGCCGCTCTGCGCCTCGGTAACCAGACGCGCGATCTGGGCGAGTTGGGTGTCTGACCCGATCCGGGTCGCACGGACCTCGAGCCGGCCGCCGACGTTGACCGTCGCGCCGACGACGCTGTCGCCGGGCCCGGCTTCGACCGGCACGGACTCACCGGTCAGCATCGAGGCGTCCACCGCCGAGGTGCCCGAAACCACGACGCCATCGGTGGCGAACTTCTCGCCAGGACGGGTGACGAAGACGTCGCCGACGGCGAGTTCGCTTACCGGCACGCGTGTTTCGGATCCGTCGCGTAAGACCGCGACGTCCTTGGCGCCCATGTCGAGCAGGGCCCGTAGCGCGGCACCGGAGCTTCGCTTGGCTCGTGACTCGAAATAGCGCCCGGCGAGAATGAAGGTCGTCACAGCGGCGGCGACCTCGAGGTAGAGGTGCGGTCCGTTTGCATTGCTGGCAAGCAAGTTCACGGTCATCTTCATGCCCGGCGCACCTGCATGGGTGAAGACCAGGGCCCAGAGGGACCAGAGATACGCGGCGCCGACGCCGACCGAGATCAAGGTGTCCATCGTCGCCGCACGATGGCGCAGGTTCGCCACGGCCGCGCGATGGAACGGCCAGGCGCCCCACACCGCGACGGGCGTGGCGAGGGCGAGGGCCATCCACTGCCAGTAGTCGAACTGCAGGGCAGGCACCATCGACAACAGCACCACGGGGACGGTGAGCGACGCCGATACCAGCAGGCGGCGCGTCCAGCCCGCCTTCGCATCGGATTCGTCCCCGGCCGTCGTGGGCACCGTTGCGGTGTAACCGGTTTCTTCGATCGCGGCGATCAAGGACTCAGCGGTCACGCTGGCTGGAAAGTGGACCGCGGCCTGCTCGGTGGCGAAGTTGACGGTTGCGACCACGCCGTCGAGCTCGTTGAGCCGTTTTTCGACGCGCGCAGCGCACGACGCACACGACATGCCGCCCACGGACAGCGTGAGTTCGCGCCGATCGGCGGCGTTGGCGGTGGATGTCATACTTGCCACGCTATACCCGTAGGGGGTATAGGTAAAGGAGTCGACGGAAGGACCTGGATCATATGTGGAAGCAAGCAGTTCTCATCGGGGCAAGTGCAACGGCTGTGCTTGTCATCACGGTCGGTTGTAGTAGCGATTCCGGAACCGAACCTTCGGCGGCGTCCAGCTCGCCGGTCTCCGCGTCGGCGCCGGCCGCTACCGAGCACAATCAAGCCGATGTCATGTTCAGCCAGCACATGATCCCGCACCACCAGCAGGCCATCGAGATGAGCGACATCATCCTCGCCAAGCAGGGCGTCGACTCTCGCGTCACCGATCTCGCCACCAAGATCAAGGCCGCGCAGGGTCCCGAAATCTCGCAGATGCAGGACTGGCTGCGCCAATGGGGCAATCCGCCGATGCCGCCCATGACGCCCAGCGAAGGCCACGGCGGCCATGACATGTCCGGGATGTCGGGCGGTATGGCGGGCATGATGTCGGCCGAGGAGATGACAGCGCTGAAGAACGCCCAGGGCGTCGAGGCCAGCAGGCTCTTCCTGACCGGCATGATCAAGCATCATCAGGGGGCCATCGACATGGCACAGACCGAGATCAAGGACGGTCAGTTCGGGCCCGCAATCGAACTCGCGCGGTCAATCGCCACGACGCAACAGCAAGAGATCGACACCATGAAGGGCATTCTCGGGACGCTGTAGGGTCGTCGCCGTGCGGATCCTCGTTCAGCGGGTCACCTCGGCGTCGGTGACCGTCGACGGGGAAGTCGTCGGAGCCATTCGGCCGAAGCATCAGGGCCTGCTGGCACTCGTCGGTGTCACGCACGATGATGACGGGACCAAGGCGCAGCGGCTGGCCGAAAAGCTTTGGCAATTGCGCATTCTCGACGATGAGAAGGCTGCGGCCGACGTGGACGCACCAATCTTGGTCGTCAGCCAGTTCACCCTCTACGCCAACACCGCCAAAGGCAGGCGTCCGACGTGGAATGCTGCCGCCCCCGGCGCGGTTGCCGAACCACTCGTGACCACCTTCGCCGAGGCGCTGCGGGCGCTCGGCGCCCGCGTCGAGACGGGTGTCTTCGGGGCGCACATGCAAGTCGCGCTGGTCAACGATGGCCCGGTGACCGTGCAGCTGGAGCTGTGACCGGGCCGTGGCGTCACGGCGCTGGCATGCTGATGGCATGGCAAAGGACATCGACCGGGTGCGAGCGCGAAGCGCCGTCGGTCATCAAGCAGCATCCCGGCATGGTGCTGTTCGCGGTGTCGCCGGCGATCGTCGCGCTGGCCGTCGTGTGGTGGCTGTTCGGCGCGGGCTGGGCAGCACTTCTGCTGATCGGGATGGTGCTGGGTGGAGGAGCCGCCGTCCTGATGAAGCGCCGCTGACTCGCCGAATCACAAATAACTTGTTCGCTGTGGACGAACGCCATCCCGCCACCGGTGTAACGGTGTAATCATGTAATCATGAGACAACATCACACACATGGTCGGCGGTCGGGTCGCCCCGGCGGCTGGCAGCAGGCCGATCAGCCGGACGCAGGCGACGCCGCTGAATGGTTCGCCGGTCGGCTGCCTGACTGGTTCGACGGTGACCCCACTGTGGTGGTCGATCGCGAGGAGATCACCGTCATCGGCCGGCTTCCTGAGCCCGAGGGCGAGCAGAGTGAGGCCCGGGCGTCGGGCAGGGTGTCGCGGTTCCGGGAGGAGACCCGGCCCGAGCGCATGCGTATCGCCGACGAGGCGCAGGACAAGTACGGACGTAAGGTGTCCTGGGGCGTAGAAATCGGCAGTGCCGACTCGCCGGAGCGAATCCTGTTCACGCACATCGCCGTTCCGGTGATGACGCGCCTGCGGCAGCCCGAACGCCAGGTGCTCGACACGCTGGTAGACGCGGGGGTGGCCCGGTCGCGCTCCGATGCGCTGGCATGGTCGGTGAAGCTGGTCGGTGAACACGCCGATGAATGGCTGACCAAGCTGCGCGACGCGATGCGCAATGTCGACGACCTCCGGTCGGAGGGCCCGCAGCTCTAACCGACTCGTTCGACGCCGACGTAGGCTGAGCTCATCGCCGGCGTCTGCGACAGCGGGTCGACGGGGTCACCGTCGACGAGCAGATTGCGGTTGACGCCGAACGACTCCGGCACGCCACCACCGCGAGGATCGAAAACCCTTGAGCCCCAACCATGGTCGACCACGACCACGCCGGGGCGCGGTCGCTTGTCGACGGCAGCGGGCAGCTCGATCTCACCGACGGGGGAGAACACGCGCACTCGGTCACCGTCGCTGATCCCCAAGTCAGCCGCGTCATCTGGATTGATCAACACCTCGTTCTTCTTGCCCGAGCGATGCAGGCCGGGCAGTTCGTTCAGCCACGAGTTCATCGAATGGCGGTTACGCCGATTCGCCAACTGAAACGGGTAGCGTTCCGGCGGGGCCGGATGCGGTTCGGCGAGCAGTTCGCGGGCGCGGTCGATGAATTCCGGCGGGGCGGCGTGCACTTTCTTGTCGTCGGTCCGCAACGCGTCCCTGAAGTGGCCGAACTCGCGCGGCCCCAGCACCCATCCGTGGGGGTGGGCCTTGATATCGCGCCATCTGATTCTGCGGCCGTTGAACTTTCGCCCGGTCGCCACGACCAGGCGGTCGATCCAGTGCGGCCCGAATTCCAGTGCGGGCCTGCGGGTCAGCGTTGCCAGCCGCCGTGTGCCCTTGATGAAGCCGTTGATGCCCTTCGCGCGGAACAAGGGCTTGTTCATCGCGATCGCGAGGTCGACGAAGATACGCCATTCTTCACGCGCGCCGGGCGGCGGCTCGACGGCCTTGGCACCGAACTGCAGATACGGCTCGTCGTGCATGCTGCTGGTGAATGCCAGCAGATCGTCGCGTTCCAGCCAGTGCACCGCGGGCAGCAGCCAGTGCGCGTGCCTATGACTTTCGCGCTGGACGAAGTCGATGGCCACCAGCAGATCCAGTTGTCCGAGCGCCTCATCGAGCTTCGCGCCGTCGGGTCCGGATACCACCGGGTTGCCGCAGTTGATCACCATCGCGCGGATCTGGCCGCGGCCCGGCGTGGTGATCTCCGCAGGAAGCTCGCTGAGGGCGTGTGCGCCGGCGACCATGTCGCGACCCAGTAACCGGCTCTTGTGCGGGTCGGCCTTGATCATGCTCGCCATCCGGATCGCGTCGACGTATCCGGGTTCGTAGCGGCGGCCGCCCGGTCGGTCCATCCGTCCGGTGATCACGTTCAGCACATGGCCGAGCCACTCGGCGACAGTCCCGGCGACGTGCAGCGAGACACCGGTGCGGGTGACGGCCATCGCTGCGCGGGCAGTCGCGAAATCCCTTGCGACCCTTTCGATATCGTCTCGCGGAATGTCACAGCGCGACGCGAGGTCGTCGATATCGACCTCGGCGACAAGGCTCCGCAGTTCGGGTATCCCGGTGGCGAGGTCGGTGCAGTCTTGCTGGTGCTCGAGACCCTCGTCGAGGATCACCTTGACCATCGCCAGCAGCAGCGCCCAATCCTGACCGGGCCGCACCGCAAGGTGCACGTCTGCGTGCTCGGCGGATTCGGTTCGCAGCGGGTCCACGACGACGATCCTCGCGCCGCCCTTCTGACGTTCGAGTGCACGCCGCCACCCGCCGGGCACCGTCTCCAGCCAATTCCATGCGCTGACAGCTGGATTCGTGCCGACCAGCAGGAAGTAGTCGCAGTTGTCGACATCGGACACCGGCGCCATCAGCATCGAGCCGTACATGGCGGTGGCGACGACGTGCATCGCGTTCTGGTCGACCGAGCCGACGAAGTAACGGCTGTGGGTGCCGATGGCGTCCAGCCATCCGTTCATGAAGATGATGTTCGATGACGAGAACCCCGAGGGGTTTCCGTAATAGATGCCTACCGCGTCGGGCCCGCCGGCGTCGATCAGCGCGTTCATGCGCGACGCGATGTCGCTGATCGCTTCGTCCCAGGTGGCCTCGACGTATGTGTCGTCGACGCGACGCATCGGGTTGAGGATGCGTCGCGGATGCTCGACCAGCTGGTTGGCGGTGCGGCCCTTGGCGCAGAAATCCTGCCACGTGTGCGGGTTCTTTTTGTCCGCCGAGATCTTCCTGACCCGGTTGTCCTCGACTGTGACCTCGATGCCGCACGACGCCAGGCAGTACCGGCAGAACGTGTGCACAGTCTGCGTGGTCATGGGGTCATCCTGCCTCACCTTCTCCGCCGAGCAGGGCTGTTAAGCGGATCGCTTTCTCCCCGCGAGCAGACGCAAATGCACGCAACACGCCGTGACGACACATGCTTTCGCGTCTGCTCGCGGAGAAAATCTCGCGGTCTCAAGCCAGGGTCATCGACCAGTATTCGCCGCGGCGGGCCAGCAGTTCGGCGTGGCTGCCGCGCTCGACGATGCGGCCTTCCTCCATCACCAGGATCTGGTCGGCGTCGCGGATCGTCGACAACCGGTGGGCGATGATAAAGCTGGTGCGGTCGCGGCGCAGGTCCACCATCGCGTGCTGAATCAGCAGCTCGGTGCGGGTGTCCACCGAACTGGTCGCCTCGTCGAGGATCAGCAGCTGCGGGCGGGCCAGGAATGCGCGGGCGATCGTGATGAGCTGTTTCTCGCCTGCGCTGATATTTCCCCCGTCGTCGCTCACCCGGGTGTCGTAGCCGTCGGGCAGCGTGTGCACGAACCGGTCGACATAGGCGGCCCGCGCGGCCTCGATGACCTCGTCTTCGTGTGCATCGGGTCTGCCGTAGGCGATGTTGTCGTAGATTGTGCCGCCGAACAGCCAGGTGTCCTGCAGCACCATCCCGATCCTGGACCGCAGCGACTCCCGGCTCACCGTCGCGATATCGACGCCGTCGACCAGGATTCGGCCGGAGTCGACGTCGTAGAACCGCATCAGCAGGTTGACCAACGTGGTCTTACCCGCGCCTGTGGGGCCGACGATCGCGACGGTGCTGCCCGGCTCGGCGACCAGCGAGAGGTCCTCGATGACAGGGGTGCCCGCCCGGTAGGCGAAGCTCACGTGCTCGAACTCGACCCGCCCCCGCCGACCGTCGGGCGACGGCAATGGCCCGGGCTTGTCCGGCGACTCTTCCTCGGCGTCGAGCAGGTCGAACACCCGCTCGGCGCTGGCCACCCCGGACTGCAGCGTGTTGTACATACCCGCGACCTGCGTCAGCGGCTGGTTGAACTGCCGCACGTACTGGATGAAGGCCTGGATGCTGCCCAGGGTGATCTGGCCGGTCGCCACCTGGATGCCGCCGACGACCGCCACGGCCACGTAGCTGAGGTTGCCGATGAACGTGGTGGCGGGCCCGACCAGGCCGGAGAAGAACTGTGCGCCGCGGCTGGCGTGGTAGACATCGGCGTTGCGTTCGCCGAACGCCTTCTCGGCCAGCGCCCGGTGGCCGAAAGTCTTTACCAGGGTGAAACCGCTGTAAGTCTCCTCGATATGGGCATTCAGCCGCCCTGTGTTGCGCCACTGCGCGACGAACAGCCGCTGCGAACGGCGCGCGATCTCCCGCGTGACGAACAACGACAGCGGGACGGTGACGACCGTCAACAGCGCCAGCAGCGGCGAGATCGTCAGCATCATCACCAGCACGGCCACCACCGTCAGCAGCGAGGTCAGCAGTTGGCTGATCGTCATCGACAGCGACGTCGAGATGTTGTCGATGTCGTTGGTGACCCGGCTCAGCACCTCGCCGCGCTGTCGCTTGTCGAAGTACGACAACGGCAGCCGGTGCAGCTTGTTCTCGACATCGGACCGCAACGCAACAATCATCCGCTGCACCACCACGTTGAGAAGCCGGGCCTGCATCCAAACAAACAGCGCCGCAACCAGATACAGCGCCAGTGCAAGCAGCAGCGTGTGTGCGATCGCCGTGAAGTCCACGCCGCGGCCCGGCACCACGTTCATTCCCGACAGCAGGTCGGCGAACGCGTTGTCACCGCGCGCCCTCGCCGCGGCGACGGCCTGCTCCTTGGTGAGACCCGCAGGCAATTGACGGCCGATCACGCCGTTGAACAACAGATCAGTGGCATGCCCGAGGATGCGCGGACCGATCACCCCGATCGCGATGCCTGCGACGCCGAGCAGGATCACCGCCGCCGTCGGGGCGGCCTGCGGCGTCAACCGCTTCACCAGCCGGATCGCCGACCCCTTGAAATCGCGGGAGCGCTCGGTCGGCGCCTGCACCATGCCCCGGATCGGACGCCCCATCGGATGTGTCACGGATTGCCTCCGGCGCTCGCCCCGACCGATTGCGAATCAGCGAACTCGGCATAGGTGGGACAGTCGACCAGCAGTGACCCGTGAGTTCCCGTACCCACCACCGTGCCGTCGTCGATGACGATGATCTGGTTGGCCGTTGCCACCGTTGAAATCCGTTGCGCCACAATGATTACTGTGGCATCTGCGGCCACTTCGCTGAGCGCGGAGCGCACCCTGGCGTCGGTATGCACGTCGAGCGCCGAGAATGCATCGTCGAACAGGTAGATGGCAGGCCTGCGGATGACGGCGCGGGCGATCGCCAGTCGCTGCCGCTGTCCGCCCGAGAAGTTGGTGCCCCCCTGGGCGACTGGCATGTCGAGCCCGTCGTCGTGGGAGCGCACGAAACCGTCCGCCGACGCCACGCGAAGCGCTTCCCACATCTCGTCCTCGGTCGCGTCGGCTTTGCCGTAGCGCAGGTTCTCGGCGACGGTGCCGGAGAACAGATACCCGCGTTGCGGCACCAGACCGATCGTGGACCACAGCTGTTCGGTGTCGTAGTCGCGGACGTCGACGCCGTCGATGTGCACGGAGCCGGACGTGGTGTCGTACATGCGGCAGATCAACGACACCAATGTCGACTTGCCCGATCCGGTGGAGCCGACGATTGCCGTGGTGGTGCCGGGCTGTGCCACCAGCGAAACGTCTTGTAGCACAGGCCGGTCCGCGCCCGGATAGCAGAACGTGGCGTCGCGCAGGCTGACCACCCCGCGGATCGACGCAGGCCGAACGGGGTCGGCGGGGCTGGCGATTGCCGGTTCAGTGGACAGCACCTCGGTGATCCGTTCCGCGCACGCCGACGCCCGCGGCAGTAGCACCAGGATGAACGTCGCGAGCAGCACGGCCATCAATATCTGCATGAAGTAGGACAAGAACGCGATCAGCGACCCCACTTGCATCTTGCCGTCGTCGATCCGCAGCGCGCCGAACCAGATCAGCGCGACGCTCGAGGTGTTGATCACCAGTGTGGTGACCGGCAACATCAGCGCCTGCCATCGGCCCGCCGTCAGCGCGGTGTCCGCCAAGGCCTGGTTCGCCGCCGCGAATCGGTTGCGCTCGAACGGCTCTCGGGCGAAGGCGCGGATCACCCGTATTCCGGACAACT
>LZSH01000159.1 GCA_001665255.1 Mycobacteriaceae bacterium 1482268.1
CCCGGGCGTTGAACTCACCTCGGTCACCGCGACCAGCGTGGCCGGCCAGCTCAACTGCGCGATCACCGACGGGGCGGGCGCGACGCTGGCGGCGCAGAACAACAACACGATGATCGCGAACTGCACCCGCTGAGCCGCTCACGCGACGCCGAGATCGACGAAAAGGCGCGCGTCACTCGTACTTTCGCGCCCATGTGTTGGTTTGGGCGTACTCGCGTCAGGTCGGGTCAGGCGAGGCCCAGCTCCTGCATGCGGGTGCTGTGCGTGCGCTGCAGGCGTTCGAAGAAGCCGGTCAGCTGGCCCAGCCCGTCGGTACCGGAAACGACCAGGTCGACGAGCTCGTCGCGGTCGGCGAGAACGTACTGGGCCTGGGTGATGGCCTCGCCGAGCAAGCGGCGCGACCACAGCGCCAACCGGTGCCGCTGCTTCTGGCTGGACGTCACCGCCGCGCGGACCTCTGCGACGACGAACTGCGAATGACCCGTCTCGGAAAGCACCGAGCGCACCACGTCCGCTACCTCATCAGGAAGCACATCGGCGATCTCGAGGTAGAAGTCGGCCGCCAGTGCGTCGCCGACATAGGTCTTGACCAGTGCCTCCAGCCAGGTACTCGGCGTCGTCAACCGGTGGTAGTTCTCCAGCGCAGGCGTATACCGCGTCATCGCCTCCACCACGTCGATGCCGCGCTTCTCGAGCGCCTCGTGCAGCAACTCGTAATGCGCCATCTCCGCGGCCGCCATGCTGGCCATGTTGATGCGGCCGAGCAGGTTAGGCGCCATCCGCGCCTCCTCGGTGAGCCGGTAGAACGCGGCCACCTCGCCGTAGGCCAGCAGCGCGAACAGCTCGTTGATGCCAGGATGATCGGCCGACACGCCTGAGTTCGCCGAGGTGACAAAGTGCTCCGGAGATGCCGCAGGCTGGGTCGAACTCATGGGCCAACTCTAGACGTAGGCCGCCGCGGCGCCCGCCCGGCAAACCGTACGGGTACCATGGCATCAGGCGGTGGCTCGAAACCATGAGTCGCTACCTAAGAAATGTGCGTGCACGCAGTCGGCCCGCCTACCGGAGCGCAGGGCCCCGCGAAGTTTTCTCGTCATACTCGTGCGCGCGTGACGCGAATGATGACCGACGAGAAAACGGACACCGAAAGGCTGCGCCTCCCACGTATGACCGCACTTAATCCTTCATTTGCCAAACTCGGCGTCCGCGACGAAATCGTGCGCGCACTGGTCGAAGACGGCAAGGAACACACATTTGCCATTCAAGAGCTGACTCTGCCGCTGGCATTGGCCGGGTCCGACCTCATCGGCCAGGCCCGCACCGGCATGGGCAAGACGCTGGCCTTCGGCGTGCCGTTGCTGCACGAGATCACCAGCGATCCCGACCGCCCGCTGACGGGCGCGCCCCGCGCGCTGGTCGTCGTCCCGACCCGCGAACTCTGCCTGCAGGTCTACAACGACCTCGCCGGCGCCGCGAAATACCTGACCGTCGGCGAGCGCAAGCTGTCCGTCGTGTCGATCTACGGCGGCCGCGCCTACGAGCCGCAGATCGATGCGCTGCGCGCGGGCGCCGACGTTGTCGTCGGGACGCCCGGACGCCTGCTGGACCTGGCCCAGCAAGGCCATCTGCAGCTCGGCGGCATCGCCGTCCTGGTGCTCGACGAGGCCGACGAGATGCTCGACCTGGGCTTCCTGCCCGATATCGAGCGCATCCTGCGCCTGACGCCCGACTCGCGGCAGTCGATGCTGTTCTCGGCCACGATGCCCGACCCCATCATCACGCTGGCCCGAAGCTTCATGAACCAGCCGACGCACATCCGCGCCGAGTCGCCGCAATCCTCGGCCGTCCACACCACCACCGACCAGTTCGCCTACCGCGCGCACGCGCTCGACAAGGTCGAAATGGTCAGCCGGATTCTGCAGGTCCGCGGCCGTGGCGCCACCATGATCTTCACCCGCACCAAGCGCACCGCACAGAAGGTGTCCGACGACCTCGCCGAGCGCGGTTTCAAGGTCGGCGCCGTCCACGGCGACCTCAACCAGGGCGCGCGCGAGAAGGCCCTCAAGGCGTTCCGCACCGGCGAGATCGACGTGCTGGTGGCCACCGACGTAGCGGCGCGCGGCATCGACATCGACGACGTCACCCACGTCATCAACTACCAGTGCCCCGAGGACGAACAGGCCTACGTGCACCGCATCGGCCGCACCGGGCGCGCCGGCAAGACCGGCGTCGCGATCACCCTCATCGACTGGGACGAGATCGCCCGCTGGCAGATGATCGACAAGGCGTTGGGCCTCGGCCATCCCGATCCCGCCGAAACCTATTCCAGCTCAACGCATCTCTACGAAGAGCTGGACATCCCGGACGACGTGACCGGGTCCATCGGCCCGGCGCGGCCTGCGAAGGCCGCCAAGCGTCCGCCGCGCGACGCGTCCGATGCGCCTGCCCGCACCCGTACCCGCTCGCGTCGCCGCACCCGCGGCGGCGAGCCGGTCAGCGGTCACCGCCAGGGTGAGACGCCGGCGGCCGATACCGTCACGTCGGCGTCCGAAGGCGAGAAGACCCCCCGCAAGCGGCGCCGTCGTCGCCCGCGCAAGTCCGCCGCCGCGACCGCCAACTAGCTAGAGGCTCGATGGTCAAACCCGAGCGGCGCACCCGGGCCGACCTGCTGGCCGCCGCGGCGATCGCAGTCGTGGTCGCCGTCGTCGCCGCCCTGATCTGGTGGACCAGCGATGCACGGGCCACGGAGAGCAGGCCGGCCGCATCGCCGGTGAAGACTCTCGCGCCGGCCAAGGTGGTGCCGGCCACGCTGCGGGAGTTGTGGACGGCGCCGAGCCCCAAGACGAAGCTTCCCGTGCTCGCCGGCGGCAGCGTGGTGACCGGAGACGGGCATCAGGTCGACGGCCGCGACCCGTCGACCGGATCGGTGCTCTGGAGCTACGCCCGCGACCTCGAGCTGTGCGGAGTCACGTCGATCTACAACTACGCGGTCGCCGTCTACCCCGACCGCCGCGGATGCGGTCAGGTCAGCACGATCGACGGACAGACCGGCACACGCGGCCCGAGTCGCACGGCGTACGCCGACCCCAAGATCTCGCTGTCGTCCGACGGCACCACGGTGCTCGCCGCAGGCGACCGCAGGCTCGAGCTCTGGCGCTCCGACATGGTGCGCATGATCAGCTACGGCGAGCTCGACGCCCACATCAAACCGCAAGTACCCGCCCCTGTGCTGTGCCGGCTGACGTCGGCGGCGGCCAGCACGTCGGCGGTCTCGGTACTCGAGTCCTGCCCGGACCAGGCGGACCTGCGGCTCACGGTGCTGCGGCCGGCCAAGGAAGAAGACACCCCCGACCTCAAATACGTGCCGCTGCCGGGCGTCAAGGACGACTCGGACGCCCGCGTCGTCGCGGTGTCAGAGACCACCACCGCCGTCTACGTGGCCACGCCGAGGCCCTCGCTGATGATCATCGACGAAACCGGGTCGACGACGGCCAACATCCCGCTGCCGAAGCCCGCGTCACCCGAGGCCGCCGCGACCCGGGCCGGTGACCTGGTCACGTGGTGGACGGGTGACGCGGTGATGGTGTTCTCGGCCAGCGGCATGCAGTACCGCTTCACCGTCGGCCCGGTCGACATGCACGTGCCGATCGGTCCCGCGACGATGATGGGCGGACGTCTGCTCATCCCGGTCAGCGACGGCGTCGGCGTCTACGATCCGACGACCGGGGTCAACGAACGGTTCATCCCGCTGCAACGCCACCCCGCACAGTCAGCGGTAGTGCCCGGTGTGGCCGGCTCGGTGCTGCTCGAGCAGCGTGGCCCGTCACTCGTCGCGCTGGGTTAGTCCCCCCAGGCCTCCCCTACCTTCGGTGTGGGCCCATCGCTCCTAACCCGCTGGGCGCGGTTAGACCTCAGGCGCGAACGTCGCCAGCTCCTTGCCCGACTTCCAATGCTTGAGCAGCGCACTCGCCAGCTCGCGGTAGGCGCCTGCGCCCTTGTTCTTCCGGCTGGCCAGCACCGACGCGCCCGACGCGGTCGCCTCGGCGAACCGCACGGTGCGGGGAATCGGCGGCGCCAGCACGGGCAAGTCGTAGCGGTCAGCCACGTCGAGCAGCACGTCGCGGCTATGGGTGGTACGCGAGTCGTACAGCGTCGGCAGTGCACCCAGAAGTTTCAGATCGGCATTGGTGATCTGCTGAACGTCGTTGATCGTGCGCAGGAACTGGCCCACGCCGCGATGGGCCAGCGTCTCGCACTGCAGCGGCACGATGACCTCGTCTGCCGCGGTCAGCCCGTTGAGCGTGAGCACACCGAGCGACGGCGGGCAGTCGATGATCATCACGTCGAAGTGGTCACTCAATTTGGCGAGGGCGCGCTTGAGCGCATATTCGCGGCCCGCCCGCATCAGCAGCATCGCTTCGGCGCCGGCCAGGTCAATGTTGGCCGGCAGCAGCGTCATTCCCTCTTCCGTGGACACCAATGCCGCAGACGGCTCCACGTCGCCGAGCAGTACCTCGTGGATCGACACCGCGAGCTTGTCGGGATCCTGACCGAGCGAAAACGTCAAACAACCCTGCGGATCCAGGTCGACGAGCAGCACCCGTCGCCCATTCTCCGCCATCGCAGCACCCAACGACGCCACCGTCGTCGTCTTGGCTACCCCACCCTTTTGATTGGCGACCGCAAGTACTCGCGTCACGGGTCCATACAAGCACGGTCGGGCGCATCAGGCCCCCGAGTGGGGCAGAATCGGCGGGGTGAGTCCGGGACACAACCATCGGCTGCTCCTGCTGAGGCACGGCGAAACCGAGTGGTCGCGAAGCGGCAGACACACCAGCCGCACCGAACTCGACCTCACCGAAACCGGCCGGGCGCAGGCCAAAGCGGCCGGTGAGACCCTCGCAGAGCTGGATCTGGACAACCCCTACATCGTCTGCAGCCCGCGCAAACGCGCCATCGTGACCGCCGAGTTGGCCGGCCTCGCGGTCGACGAGGTGAACCCGCTCGTCGCCGAATGGGATTACGGCGACTACGAGGGCACGACGACCGAGGAGATACGCAAGGCCGTTCCGAACTGGCTGGTCTGGACCCACGGCTGCCCCGGCGGAGAGACCAGCGCGGCAGTGTGCGAACGCGCCGACCGAGCCATCGCCCTGGCCTTGGAGCACATGGAGTCCCGAGACGTGATCTTCATCGGCCACGGGCATTTCTCCCGCGCGGTCATCACCCGCTGGGTGGAGCTGCCGGTATACGAGGGAATCCGTTTCGCGATGGCCGCCGCATCCATCGCCGTATGCGCCTACGAGCACGGCAAACGACAGCTCAACGCGCTCGGGCTGACCGGCTACCCACACCCGACCGTGTTCACGTGACCCGCGAACCGACGTTCGTCCTGGCCACCGGCGGCAGCGCCGTCGTCGCCGAAGGCGTGCATACCGCATACAAGAGCATCGCCGACGCGCGGACATCGCTGACTTCACGTAGCGCCCCGATCATCGTGGGCGCCTTGCCTTTTGATCTGTCGAGGCCGGCCGCGCTGATCCGCCCGCAGCAGGTCGCGTTTCTCGACGCGTTGCCGAAATGGCCGTTGCGCAGTCTGCCCACCGTGCGAATCGCCGCCACGCTGCCCGATCCCGACGAGCACCGCGCCCGCATTGCCACTGCGCTGCAACGGTTGCGCGACCCCGCGACCGAACTGCACAAGGTCGTGCTGGCCCGTGCGCTGCGGTTGGTGGCCGACGGGCCACTCGACGCACGCACCATCGTCGACCGGCTCGTCGCCGCCGACCCAGGCGCCAGCGCCTATCTCGTCGACCTGACTGCGGCGGGCGCCGACTACTCCGGGACGGTGTTGGTGGGCGCCAGCCCGGAACTGCTGGTGGCCCGTCAGGGTGACCGCGTGGTCTGCGCTCCCTTCGCAGGATCCGCGCCGCGGTCACCCGACCCGGACATCGACCGGGCCAGCGGCGAAGCGCTCGCCGCGTCGACCAAGAACCGGTACGAACACGAGCTGGTCGTCGACGCGATGCGCAAGGCGCTCGATCCGCTGTGCGTCGATCTCCAGATTCCGTCGACCCCGCAGCTGATCCGTACCGCGGCCGTGTGGCACCTGTCCACACCGGTGACTGGGCGGCTGCGTGAGAAGACAACGACCGCTTTGGATCTCGCTATTGCCCTGCATCCGACGCCTGCGGTCGGGGGTGCGCCCGCGGGCGCTGCCGCAGGGCTGATCGGCGAACTCGAGGGCGATCGCGGGTTCTACGCGGGCGCAGTGGGCTGGTGCGATCAACGCGGCGACGGCCGCTGGGTGGTGGCCATTCGCGGGGCGCTGCTGGCGGCGGACCGCCGCACCGCTCTCGCGCATGCGGGCGGCGGGATCGTCGAAGAATCCGATCCTGACGACGAAATCGAGGAGACCACAACGAAATTCAGAACCATTCTGTCCGCACTGGATGCGCAGGCATGATCATCCGGCGCACCGAGCCAGGCGACGAAGTCGAACTGACCGCGATGATCCACGAACTCGCCGAGTTCGAGCATGCGGCCGACCAATGCACTGTCACCGAAACCCAGTTGCGCAGTGCGCTTTTCGGTGATGACCCGACCGTGCACGGCCATATTGCCGAAGAGCACGGCCAGGCGGCCGCGGGCGCGCTCTGGTTCCGCAATTTCTCGACATGGGACGGTGTCGCCGGCATCTACCTGGAGGACCTGTTCGTGCGCCCGCAGTTTCGCCGCCGCGGGTTGGCCAAAGCCATGTTGGCCACGCTGGCCCGCGAATGTGTGCAGAACGGCTACACCCGCCTGTCCTGGGCGGTGCTGGACTGGAACGTGGATGCGATCGCGCTTTATGACGCCGTCGGCGGTCGCCAGCAGGACGAGTGGATCACCTACCGGGTGTCGGGCCCTGAGTTGTCGGCGCTGGCCGAGTCTGGATCCTGACTGCCTAGCCACTGCACGGCCGACGGGCTGAACAGCAGCGCCAGCGTGATGAGCGCGACGATGCCGACCGGGACACCGTAAACCCACTGCCCGGAACCAACGGCGATGTACCAGGCCACCGGCAGCAGCAGAAGCTGCGCGAACACCGCGAGACCACGGCCCCACCGGCGACCCGTCCACAGCGCCCAGCCCGCCGCCAGCACGGCGCCGCCGATGATCGCGAACCAGGCCGCCGTGCCGAACTTGTTCATGCCGGGCTGGTCACCGGATCCCACGCCGCTCACGAGGTAGATGACCGCCGCCAGCAGGCCCGCAGCACCCTCGAGCGCCACCAGCACCGCGGCCTGTCGAACCGTCGTCGGCGATGGAACCGTCACGGGGTTGAGCGTAAAGGTTCGCAGATAGGCTCTTGTGTCGTGCGCGCCGTGCTGATCGTCAACCCCAACGCGACATCGACCACACCCGCCGGTCGCGACCTGCTCGCGCACGCGCTGGAGAGCCGGGTCAAGCTGACCATCGCCCACACCGACAGCCGCGGCCACGCCATCGATATCGCCCGCGACGCCGCCCGCGACGGCATCGACCTGCTGATCGTGCACGGCGGGGACGGAACGGTGAACGAGGTCGTCAATGGCATCCTGGGCGAGTGCGGCACGGCGCCCACCAGCGACGCCCCCGCCGTCGGTGTGGTGCCCGGTGGGTCGGCCAACGTCTTCGCCCGCGCGCTGGGCATCAGCCCCGACCCGATCGAGGCCACCAACCAGCTCATCGACCTGCTGACAGAGCACCGCCGCACCAGGTCGTGGCGACGCATCGGGCTGATGGACTGCGGCGAGCGCTGGGGCGTGTTCACCGCGGGCCTCGGAGTGGACGGCGATGTGGTCGCGGCGGTGGAAGCCCAGCGGGACAGGGGCCGTAAGGTCACCGCTTCGCGGTACATCCGGGTCGCCGTGCGCGAGGTGCTTGCCAGCGCCCGCAAGGAGCCGTCGCTGACACTGCACCTGCCCGACCGCGAGCCCGTGTCCGGCGTGCACTTCGCGTTCGTGTCGAATGCCAGCCCCTGGACGTACGCCAACAGCAGGCCGGTGTGGACGAACCCGAGCACCACCTTCGAAACGGGCATCGGCGTTTTCGCGACCACCAGCATGAACGTCTGGGCCAACCTGCGTCTGGTGCGGCAGATGTTGTCACAGAAGGCCCGGATTCGGGCCAAGCACCTCATCCGCGACGACGACGTGGCTTGGGTGAGGGTGACCGCCGACGCACCCGTGGCGTGTCAGATCGACGGGGATTACGTCGGGCTGCGCGAAGACGTGACGTTCCGGGCGGTTCCCGAGGCGCTCGGCGTGCTGGCGCCACCGCCGGAACCGGTCTGACCTCGGGCCATAGCGTCCGAGCAGCGCATTTTGAGCGTAAGTGGGTTGAGTTTAGTACACCTGGGCAGCGGCAATGCGAACAGCGCTCGGCAGTGAGATAGCCCACGTGTGTCCGCACGCTATTGACACCTGTTCAGCCTGTGGCAGCATCGAAGCAAGCAACAGTGCAGAAACATTTCGTATGCACGCGTTAACAGCCGAAGAAAATAGCTCGTGCGCCTTGCTGCGCACATAGTGAGGAGAGTCAGAACATGGATTGGCGCCACAAGGCGGTCTGTCGCGACGAGGATCCGGAACTGTTCTTCCCGGTGGGAAACAGCGGCCCGGCCCTTGCCCAGATCGCTGACGCGAAGCTCGTGTGCAACCGCTGCCCGGTGACGACCGAGTGCCTGACCTGGGCATTGGACTCGGGCCAGGACGCGGGCGTGTGGGGCGGTATGAGCGAGGACGAGCGGCGCGCGCTCAAGCGGCGCAATGCTCGCACGAAGGCCCGCACCGGCGTCTAGCCACAGCTATCCAACAACAAACGGCCCCGGCAATTGTCGGGGCCGTCACTGTGTGCGAATGCAAATTGTCCGCATGGCGCAACAATGTCCAATGCGCGAAGTGCAAATTTACTGAGCGAGTCGGACGCGCCGGCCGATCGGCACCCGCAGCACGACATCGGTACCGCCGTTGGGCGAGGTGTGCATGCCGAGCGAGCCGTCCAATTCCGCTGACACCAGCGTCCGCACAATCTGCAGGCCCAGCCGGTCGGCCTTCTCCAGGCTGAAGCCCTCCGGCAGGCCGCGGCCGTCGTCGTGGACGACTACGTCGAGCCAGCGCGCCGACCGCTCGGCGCGAATGGTCACACAGCCGGCCTGGGTCGCGCCGTCGAATCCGTGCTCGATGGCGTTCTGCACCAGCTCGGTGATCACCATGATCAGTGCGGTGGCGCGGTCTGCGTCGAGCACCCCGAGGTCACCGACCCGCGTGATTCGGATCGGGGTGTCAACGGCGGCAACGTCATTCATCATCGGCAGGATTCGGTCGACGACAGCGTCGAGGTTGACCTCTTCATCCACCGACATCGACAGCGCGTCGTGCACCAGCGCGATCGACGACACCCGTCGCACGGATTCGATGAGTGCCTCGCGGCCCTCGGGGTTGTTGGTGCGCCTGGCCTGCAGCCGCAGCAGCGACGCCACGGTCTGCAGGTTGTTCTTGACGCGATGGTGGATCTCGCGAATCGTGGCGTCCTTGGACAGCAGCGCGCGGTCGCGACGCTTGATCTCGGTGACGTCGCGAATCAGCACGGCCGCCCCGGCCGCCTTGCCCTGCACCACCAGCGGCAGCGTCCGCAATAGGACCGCGGCGCCTCCGGCGTCGACTTCCATCCTCATGCTGGACCCGCCGACCAATGAGTCCCGCACGTGTTCGGCCAGCTCTTGCGCCTCGAACGGGTCGGAGATCAGCGGTCTGGTGACCGCAACCAGGTTCTGTCCTTCGAGCTCCGCGGTCAGGCCCATGCGGTGGTAGGCCGACAGCGCGTTGGGGCTGGCGAACACCACGACGCCGGCCATGTCCAGCCGGATGAAACCGTCGCCGACACGGGGACTCGAGCGCGAGATCGACAGGTCACCGACGTTGGGAAAGGTTCCCTCGGAGAGCATGTGCAGGAGGTCGACCGCACAGTCGAGGTAGGCACGTTCCAACGGGCTGGCCTTGCGGCCGGCGAACGCGGCCTGGTGGGTCAGGACGGCCACGACACGGTTGTCATAGCGCACCGGCACCGCCTCGATCGAGATGTCGCCAGATGAATCCCCTTGTCCCGGTTGGCTTTCACGCCCGATCGCGCCAGATTTGAAGGACGCGGTAACCAAGGGCAGGTGGCTGGACTCGGTGACGGTCCCGACCGCGTCGGACAGCAGCACCGTCGGCGCGGTGTTCGGCCGGCACTGCGCCACGCACACCAGCGCGCCGTCGTCGCGCCGCACCCACATCAGGTAGTCGGCGAAGGAGAGGTCTGCGAGCAGCTGCCATTCCCCGACCACAGCATGGAGGTGGTCGACGGCGTTGCCGGGCAGTACCGTGTGCTCGGCGAGCAGGTCACCGAGGGTGGACATCGGGCCTTACCGCTCGGGCTAGCTGATCACCGCGATGAGGTCGCCGGCCTGGATGACGTCGCCGACGGACACGCTGACCTTGCTGACGGTCCCGGCCACCTCGGCGAGCACCGGGATCTCCATCTTCATCGACTCCAGCAGCACCAGGGTGTCGCCCTCACCGATCTGGTCGCCCTCGTTCACCACGACCTCGAGCACACTGGCCACGATCTCGGCGCGAACATCCTCGGCCATTTCCACCCCATTCAATCCGTCTGCCTGCTGCTCTATCGAACCACAACCGTACGGGGCGCAGCGCTGTCAGGAGGTCATGAGACACTGGGGCGAACGCGCCCGCGCGAAGCGGGCAGCAGAAATCCCTGATTAGACGGAGGTAGCACCATGGCCAAGCGTGGCCGTAAGAAGCGTGACCGCAAGCACTCGAAGGCCAATCACGGCAAGCGGCCCAACGCCGGCTCGAAGTCGGTGCGCTAGCCGCGGATGATCGTCGTGCGGCTGATCTCGATGCGTAGCCGCTGACGAAGGCTCTCGGGGGCCTTCTCCCCGCCGCACTTGGTGGCGATCAGTTTCTTGACTCGCTCCTCGACGCCGTAATGGCGCAGGCACGCCGGGCACTCCTCGAGGTGATGCTTGAGCTTGTCACGGGTCTCTGGCGTGCATTCGCCATCGAGCAGCGTCCATACCTCCGCGATCACCGCCGCACATTCGGGGTGTTCGGGATCGACGGGGCCGACCGGCGGCGTCCAGCGCTCTTCGTCGTCACGGTCACTCATGACGACACCTCCTCGGGAGCGTCGAGCTGTCCCCGAATGAAACCACGATCCTTGGCCACGTCTGCCAGTAACTCGCGGAGTTGGCGCCTGCCGCGGTGCAACCGGGACATGACGGTGCCGATGGGTGTGTCCATGATCTCGGCGATCTCCTTGTAGGGGAAGCCCTCGACGTCGGCGTAGTACACCGCCATCCGGAAGTCCTCCGGCAGTGCCTGCAGGGCTTCCTTGATCTCGCTGTCCGGAAGCGCTTCCAGCGCTTCGACCTCCGCCGAACGCAGCCCGGTCGAGGAATGCGCGGCGTTGGACGCCAGCTGCCAGTCGGTGATCTCCTCGGTCGGATACTCCGCGGGCTGGCGCTGCTTCTTGCGGTAGCTGTTGATGTAGGTGTTGGTCAGGATGCGGTACAGCCAAGCCTTCAGGTTGGTTCCCTCGCGGAATGACCGGAAGCCCGCATAGGCCTTCACCATGGTTTCCTGCAGCAGGTCCTCAGCGTCAGCGGGGTTGCGCGTCATGCGCAGCGCGCCGCCGTAGAGCTGGTCCAGCAGGGGGATCGCGTCGCGCTCGAACCGCGCCGTCAGCTCAGCGTCGGACTCCTCAGCTCGCACTGGCGCCGACGTCGGCGGCGTGGTTTCGGGCACCGGCTCAGGTCCCGAGCCGTCCTTCTCCGTCATCCTGGGGAACACCGTCCCTTCCGTAGAGGCGCCGATGACATCGATCACATGTACCTGATGTACTGGGCCGTCGATGGCCAAAGTTGGCACCTAGGTACCCCCTTCTTCGATCCTAGAGGTTGGGGACGACATGTTTTCCGGGGCTGGCCGGGCTGCGACCATCTCCATCGCATCAACAGCGGCGATGGCAGCGGTTGTTCCCCGGGTCTCGACGCCGTCCGCGGTCACCCGTCCTAAGGTGGGCCCATGACGCTGGCGGGCAAAACCATGTTCATCTCCGGCGCGAGCCGCGGCATCGGGCTGGCGATCGCCAAACGCGCCGCCGCCGACGGCGCGAACATCGCGCTGATCGCCAAGACCGCCGAACCGCACCCAAAGCTGCCGGG
This sequence comes from Mycobacteriaceae bacterium 1482268.1, assembly GCA_001665255.1. Taxonomy (GTDB): domain Bacteria; phylum Actinomycetota; class Actinomycetes; order Mycobacteriales; family Mycobacteriaceae; genus Mycobacterium. The sequence continues at coordinate 12,254 of LZSH01000159.1, forward strand.
AACGGTCTATACGGCGGCCGAGGAGCTGGAGGAGGCGGGTGGGCAGGCCCTGCCGATCGTCGGCGACATCCGCGACGGTGACTCGGTGGCCGAGGCGGTGGCCAAGACCGTCGAGCAGTTCGGCAGCATCGACATCTGCGTGAACAACGCGTCGGCGATCAACCTCGGCTCGGTCACCGAGGTGCCGCTCAAGCGATTCGATCTGATGAATGGCATTCAGGTGCGCGGCACCTACGCGGTGTCGCAGGCATGCATACCGCACATGATCGGTAGGGAGAACCCACACATCCTGACCTTGTCGCCACCGGTGCGGCTGGAGTCCGAGTGGTTGAAACCGACGGCGTACATGATGGCCAAGTACGGAATGTCGCTGTGCGCCTTGGCTATTGCCGAAGAAATGCGCGACGCCGGTATCGCGTCGAACACTTTGTGGCCGCGCACGCTGGTGGCCACCGCGGCGGTGCAGAATCTGCTCGGCGGCGACGAGGCGATGGGCCGCGCCCGCAAGCCCGACGTATACGCCGATGCCGCCTACGTGATCCTCAACAAGCCGTCGCGCGAGTACACCGGCAAGGCCCTGCTCTGCGAGGACGTGCTCCTTGAGTCCGGCGTAACCGACCTGTCGGTGTACGACTGCGTGCCCGGCTCGGAGCTCGGCGTCGACCTGTGGGTCGATACGCCCAATCCTCCGGGTTACTCAGGGCCGTAATCAGCAGGGCGGCGGAGCCGGGTGGCACAACGTGCCGGTCGTCGACCCATCGGTACTGGTCGTCCCCGACCCGGCTCCGCCACTTCCAGACGCACCCCCGGTCGTTGTGCCGGTCGTCGTCTGGCCGCTTGACTGACCGGTGCTGCTCCCGGTGGTCGTGCCTGTTGTCGTCCCGGTGGTCGTCCCGGTCGTGGTCCCGGTGGTCGTCCCCGTCGTGGTCCCGGTGGTCGTGCCGGTTGTCGTCCCCGTCGTGGTCCCGGTGGTCGTGGCGGTCGTGGTCCGCGGCGGCG
>LZSH01000160.1 GCA_001665255.1 Mycobacteriaceae bacterium 1482268.1
ACGCGCTTGTTGTGCGGGTTCAGGGGACGGTGCGCGAACTCCTCGGCAAGCCTCACCTTGAGGGCGAGCGCCGGCTCCAGCGCAGGATCTTCGAATTGGGCTCGGCTGGCTGGGTCGAGGTTCAGCTCGCGCTCATCGAGCACGATATCCACGCCCGGAAGGTGGTTAAAGGCGAGAAACTCCGATGATGAGTAGGCCGCCTGCAGTGGCCCGCGTCGTCCCAGAAGCATGACCTCCCGAATGTTGCTGCGCCGCAGGGTATCCAGCGCATAGTCTGCGATGTCGGTGTTCTGCAATTCGTCGGTGTTGAGGAGCAGGATTCGCGCCACATCCAAGGCGACGTTGCCGTTTCCGACCACCACGGCGCGCTGTCCGGACAGATCGAATGTCATGTCGGCGTAGTCGGGATGTCCGTTGTACCAGGCGACGAACTCGGATGCGGGATGGCTTCCGGGCAGATCCTCACCGGGTATGTTGAGCCGGCGCTCGCCCTCAAGGTGAGGCTTGCCGAGGAGTTCGCGCACCGTCCCCTGAACCCGCACAACAAGCGCGT
>LZSH01000161.1 GCA_001665255.1 Mycobacteriaceae bacterium 1482268.1
GATTCCATTCCATTCCATTCCATTCCATTCCATTCCACTCGTGTTGATTCCATTCCTTTCCATTCCATTCGGTTTGAAGGCATTCCATTCCATTCCATTCCATTCCATTCCATTCCATTCCATTCCATTGTACTCGGGTTGATTCCATTCCATTGCATTCCATTCCATTCCATTCCATTCCATTCCGTTGCATTCCATTCCATTACATTCGGATTGATTCTATTCAACTCCCTTACTCTCCATTACATTCCATTCCATTCGGGTTGTTCCATTCCATTCCATTCCATTCCACTCCATTCCATTGCACTCGGGTTGATTCCATTCCATTCCATTCCATTCCATTCCATTCCGGAAGATTCCATTCCATTGCATTCCATTCCATTCCATTCCCCTGCACTCGCGTTGATTCCATTCCATTCCATTCCATTCCATTCCATTCCATTCCATTCCATTCCATTCCATTCCATTCCATTCCATTCCATTCCATTCCATTCCATTCCATTCCATTCCATTCCATTCCATTCCGTTCCGTTCCATTCCATTCCATTCCATTCTATTCGGGTTAATTCCATTCCATTCCATTCGATTGCAATCGAGTTGATTCCATTCCATTCCATTCCATTCCATTCCATTCCATTCCATTCCATTCCTTTCCATTCCATTACGGATGATTCCATTCCATTGCATTCCATTCCATTCCATTCCCCTGTACTCGGGTTGATTCCATTCCATTCCATTCCAATCCATGCCATTCCACTCGTGTTGATTCCATTCTTTCCATTCCATTCAAGTTGAATCCATTCCATTGCATTCCATTCCATTCGAGTCCTTTCCATTACATTCCATTCCATTCCGTTCCATTCCATTCCATTC
>LZSH01000162.1 GCA_001665255.1 Mycobacteriaceae bacterium 1482268.1
CGCCGTGCCAATCCTCCTGCTTGCCAACTGATTCGGAGTCGACGCCGAAGCTGGCCAGCTGAGGGCGTTCGCGCAGGCTGCGCTTCAACTCAGCGAAGCCGCCGAATTCGGCGAGGCCGATTACGTGGTCCCACAGCCGCCCCGCGTCGTCGGCAGTGGGCAGTCGGCTGATCACCGGGCCGAAGAACGCGGTGCCCTCCGGCGGGTTGAAGTGCAGGATTGGGGTGCCGACATCACGGCCCGTCAGGCCAAGCGCCTCCTCGGTCTCCGCACGGATCTCATCGTCGAGCGACGTGTCGTCCAGTGCGTCGGCCAACTCGACCGGCAGCCCTGCGCGAACGAGCAGGGGTTCGAGCACCCGTCGGGCGCCTTGATCCGCTCCCGACAGCGGGTCCACCTCGCGCGAGGTGTCGAACAGCCGGGTGCCGATCGCCTCGTACAGCGGCCCGACGGCGGCCCGGCCGTGCTCGGCGCGCGTGCGTGCCGCGACCCGGAGCAGCCGCAGGCCCGCGGTATGCCCGGCTTCGTACTCCGGCGGGAAATGCGCTTCATAGTCGATGTGCGCGTTGAGGATTCGCAAGGAGATCAACCGCCAGTCCACTTCGTAGTCGCGTTGCTGCGCGACGATCCGCACCCACTTGCTGGTCAACCAGGCGAACGGGCAGACGGGGTCGAAGTAGAAGTGCAGGTCGTAGGAGTCCGTCATCAGCGTCATCCTATGCGCCCGCCGTCGCCGTCAAGGTAGGGTCACCGCGACACCAATCAGCGGGGCAATCGGGAGTGGCATGTCTGGCAGGACGTTTTCTTTCGAGGTCAATCGGACCAGCACGGCCCCCGCAGCGACGCTGTTTCGCCTGGAGGCAGACGGCACCCAATGGGCGCGGTGGGGCAAGCCGCTGGCCGTTCAATCGGGCTGGGTGCGACAGGGCGACCCTGCACCCGCTGGCGTCGGAGCCGTTCGAAAGGTCGGGCTGTGGCCTTTCCTGGTGCGCGAAGAGACCATTGAATACGAGCAGGACCGCAGGCATGTGTATGAGCTCATCGGTCCGCCCAGTCCGGCCAAGGGTTATCGCGCTGAATTCCTGCTAACCCCAAACACCAACGGCGGCACCGACATCCGGTGGAGCGGATCCTTCACTGAAGGTCTGCGCGGAACCGGTCCGATAATGCGGGCAGGCCTGCGAAGCGCGATCCGATTCTTTTCGAGGCGGCTGGTGGCGGCCGCCGAACGCGAAGGCTAGATCCGCTCGAGGATGGTTCCGGTGGACAGCGCACCACCCGCGCACATCGTGACCAGCGCGGTGCTCTTGTCGGTGCGCTCCAATTCGTGAAGCGCGGTGGTGATCAGCCTGCTGCCGGTGCTGCCGACCGGATGGCCGAGCGCGATGGCGCCGCCGTTCACGTTGACCTTGTCCATGTCGGGGTTGTGCACCCGGGCCCACGACAGCACGACTGAGGCGAACGCCTCGTTGATCTCGGTGATGTCGATGTCGCCCATCTTCATCCCGGCCTTCTCCAGCACCTTCGCGGTGGACTGCACCGGGCCGTCGAGGTGGTAGTACGGCTCCGCCCCGACAAGTGCCTGGCTGACGATTCGGGCCCGGGGCCGAAGCCCCAGCGCCTTGGCTTTGTCCTCGTCCATCCACAGGACCGCGGCGGCGCCGTCGGAGATCTGGGATGACGTGCCCGCGGTGTGAATCCCGCCGTCCAGCACCGGCTTCAACGATGCCAGGCCATCGAGCGTGGTGTCGCGCAGGCCCTGGTCCCGGGTGACGAATGCGCGCTCGGACGTCGGCTGCTTCTGCTCGTCGAGCACCGGCGCCTCGACGGGTGAGATCTCCCGGTCGAAACGACCCTCGGCCCATGCCTGCTTGGCCCGCAACTGCGACTGGAAACCCCACTGGTCGATGTCCTCGCGGGTGATGCCGCGGCGCTTGGCAATCCGCTCGGCGGCGGTGAACTGATCCGGCAGGTCGATGTCCCACGATGACGGTCGCAGCACCGAGCGGTCGGGGCCCGCGTTGGCACCGAGCCCGATCACGCTCATCGACTCGATGCCGCAGGCGACGCCGACGTCGATGGCGCCGGCGGCGATCAGGCCGGCGATCAGGTGATTGGCCTGCTGGCCGCTTCCGCACTGGCAGTCCACGGTGGTGGCGCCGACGTGCTCGGGCAGGCCGGCGACCAGCCACGCCACGCGGCTGACGTTGTTGGACTGCTGGGCGAACTGGGTCACGCAGCCGCCGATGACCTGCTCCACCTCGGCCGGGTCGATGCCCGCCTTCTCCACGACAGCCTTCTGCACCGCGCCGAGAAGCTCGGTCGGATGCAGGCCCGACAACCATCCGTTCCGCTTGCCGATCGGGCTGCGGGTGGCTTCAACGATTACAGGGTTACCCATTCCGCCAGGCTAGAACACGTCTCATTACTATGCCAAGGCTGGCTTGGGGGCGAGCCTTTGATCTGCGTAGAAGGCATGTTTTACTGGCACTAGAACACGTTGCAATAAGGAGTTCTCCATGGCTTGCCCCATTTCGCCCGACTTCGACTTTCTGGACGCCAGCTTGAACCTCGAGCGTCTGCCCGTCGAGGAACTCGCCGAGCTACGGAAGTCTGAGCCCATCCACTGGGTCGACGTGCCCGGGGGTACCGGTGGGTTCGGCGACAAGGGCTATTGGCTGGTAACCAAGCACGCCGACGTCAAAGAGGTGTCCAAGCGCAACGACGTCTTCGGCAGCTCGCCGGACGGCGCGATTCCGACCTGGCCGCAGGGGATGACCCGCGACGCGATCGATCTGCAGCGGGCCGTCCTGCTGAACATGGACGCACCGCAGCACACCCGCCTGCGCAAGATCATCTCCCGCGGCTTCACCCCGCGAGCCGTCGGGCGCCTCGAGGACGAACTGCGGGCCCGTGCGCAGAAGATCGCCGAGACCGCGGCGGCCGAGGGGTCGGGGGACTTCGTCGAACAGGTCTCCTGCGAACTGCCGCTGCAGGCGATCGCCGGATTGCTCGGCGTACCGCAGGAGGACCGCGACAAGTTGTTCCGCTGGTCCAACGAGATGACTGCAGGTGAGGACCCGGAGTACGCCCACATCGATCCTGCGGTTTCGTCGTTCGAACTGATCCAGTACGCGATGAAGATGGCCGAGGACCGGGCGAAGAACCCGACCGACGACATCGTCACGACGCTCATCGAGGCCGATATCGAAGGCGAGAAGCTCTCGGACGACGAGTTCGGCTTCTTCGTGGTGATGCTCGCGGTGGCGGGCAACGAGACCACGCGTAACTCGATCACCCACGGCATGGTCGCGTTCTCTCAGAACCCCGACCAGTGGGAGCTGTACAAGAAGGAACGCCCCGAAACCGCCGCCGACGAGATCGTCCGCTGGGCGACACCGGTCTCGGCGTTTCAACGCACCGCGCTCGAGGACGTCGAACTCGGCGGCGTGAAGATCGCCAAGGGCCAGCGGGTCGTGATGTCCTACCGCTCAGCCAATTTCGACGAAGAGGTCTTCGACGACCCGCACACATTCAACATCCTGCGCGACCCGAACCCGCACGTCGGCTTCGGCGGCACGGGCGCGCACTACTGCATCGGCGCCAACCTCGCGAAGATGACGATCAACCTGATCTTCAACGCCGTCGCCGACCACATGCCCGATCTCAAGCCCATCGGCGAGCCCGAGCGGCTCATGTCGGGGTGGCTGAACGGCATCAAGCACTGGCAGGTTGACTACACCGGTACATGCCCGGTCAGCCACTGACCTCGCCGGCGGATCAAGGAGGATTCGAGTGGATTTCAGTCCGGACGAAGGTCAGCAGGCCGTCGCCGACGTCGTCAACTCGGTGCTCGAGCGTGACAACACGTGGGACGCTCTGGTCGCCGGAGGAGTGACGGCGCTCGGCGTACCGGAGCGCCTTGGCGGTGACGGCGTCGGGCTGGCTGAGTTGTCGACGGCCCTCACCGAAATCGGGCGCCACGCAACCACGGGTCCCGCGTTGTCGGTCCTTGGTACCACCGTCGTCCTTCTGGACTTGGCGTCCGAGCCGCAGCAGGACCGGTACCTCGCAGGTGTGGTCAAGGGCTCGATCGTGACGCTGGCCGTCAACGAACCGGGCACTGCGTTGCCGGACAAGCCGACGGTGACACTGTCGGGGGGCAAGCTGAACGGCACGAAGATCGGCGTTCCCTTTGCGGGACAAGCAGACTGGATCGTGGTGACGGCCGATACCGGAGTTGTGGTGGTATCGGCCAGCGCCGATGGTCTCTCGGCCACCAAGACCCCGACGGCCAACCACTCCGATGAATACGTGGTGACCTTCTCCGACGTCGCTGTGCCGGATGACAACGTGCTGGCGGGCGCGCAGGCGACGCGGGTGAATCAACTGGCGCTCGCGGCCACCGGCTCATTCGCCGCGGGGCTCGTCGCCGGGGCCCTGCGGCTGACCGCCGATTACGTCGCCAACCGCGAACAGTTCGGCAAGCCGCTGGCCACGTTCCAGACCGTGGCCGCGCAGTTGGCCGAGGTGTACATCGCCTCGCGCACACTGACTTTGGCCGCCACGTCCGTGGTGTGGCGGCTGACCGAAGGACGCGACGCCGATGAGGACCTCGACGTGCTGGGTTACTGGCTTGCGTCGCAGGCGCCGCCCGTGATGCAGCTCTGCCACCATCTGCACGGCGGCATGGGCATGGACATCGCCTACCCGATGGACCGCTACTACTCGACCATCAAGGACCTCACCCGGCTGGTGGGAGGTCCCTCACAGCGCCTGACTCTTCTTGGGGCCTCGACTCAGGTGGGAGCGTAATGTACATCGAGCTGACCCCCGAGCAGAAGCAGCTGCAAGCCGAACTGCGCGAATACTTTTCGAACCTCATCTCCGATGAAGAGGCCGCGGAGATGGAGAAGAACCGCCACGGCAAGGCGTACCGCGCAGTCATCAAGCGGATGGGTTCCGACGGCAAGCTCGGCGTCGGGTGGCCGAAGGAGTTCGGCGGCCTCGGCTACGGGCCGATGGAGCAGTCGATCTTCGTCAACGAGGCACACCGAGCCGACGTGCCACTGCCCGCCGTCACACTGCAAACCGTTGGGCCGACCCTGCAGGTGTACGGCAGCGATGCGCAGAAGAAAAAGTTCCTGCCTGCCATCCTCGCCGGTGAGGTCCACTTCGCGATCGGCTACACCGAGCCCGAGGCCGGCACCGATTTGGCGTCGCTGCGTACCACCGCGGTCCGGCACGGCGACGAGTACATCGTCAACGGCCAGAAGGTCTTCACCACCGGTGGCCACGACGCCGACTACGTGTGGCTGGCGTGTCGCACCGATCCGGAAGCCGCCAAGCACAAAGGCATTTCGATACTGATTGTCGACACCAAGGACCCCGGCTACTCGTGGACGCCGATGATCCTGTCCGACGGAGCGCACCACACCAACGCGACGTACTACAACGATGTGCGGGTGCCGGCCGACATGCTCGTCGGCGAGGAGAACGGTGGCTGGCGGCTGATCACCACCCAGCTCAACAACGAGCGGGTGATGCTGGGGCCGGCCGGCCGGTTCGCGTCGCTGTACGACCGTATCCACGCATGGGCATCGAAACCGGGCAGCAACGGGGACATCCCGCTCGACCACGACGACGTCAAGCGCTCGCTGGGTGAACTCAGGGCGATGTGGCGCATCAACGAGCTCCTCAACTGGCAGGTGGCCGCGTCCGGCGAGACGATCGATGTAGCCGACGCCGCAGCGACGAAAGTGTTTGGCACCGAGCGCATTCAGTACGCGGGACGGCTGGCCGAGGAGATCGTCGGAACGCACGGCAATCCCGCTGATCCGCAGACGGCCGAGCTGCTCGAGTGGTTGGACAGCCAGACGAAGCGGAACCTGGTGATCACGTTCGGGGGCGGAGTGAATGAGGTGATGCGCGAGATGATCGCGGCTTCGGGGCTGAAGGTGCCGAGGGTGCCAAGGTGACGCCGGAAGAGATTCACAAGACCGTCGCGGACATCAAGGCGGCGGGGCCAAGCAAGGCGCGGGCAGGTCGCGACCCCGTGAATCAGCCGATGATCCGGCACTGGGTCGACGCCATCGGCGACGCGAACCCGATCTACATCGACGAGGTGGCGGCGCAAGCGGCGGGCCACCCGGGGGTCGTGGCGCCGCCGGCGATGATCCAGGTGTGGACGATGATGGGCCTCGGCGGCGAACGCCCGGCCGACGACCCCATCGGCCCGATAATGGAATTATTCGACGGCGCAGGCTATGTCGGCGTCGTCGCGACCAACTGTGACCAGACCTATCATCGGTATCTGCAGCCGGGTGAAGAGGTCAGTGTTGTCGCCGAACTGACCGATGTCGTCGGCCCCAAGCAGACCGCTCTCGGTGACGGTTACTTCATCAGCCAGCGGATCACGTGGCAGGTCGGTGACGAGGACGTCGCCGAAATGGATTGGCGCATCCTCAAGTTCATCCCGCGAGACTCCGGCGCTGGCGCACCGTCAGCCGTTCCCGAGGATCTCGACGCGGACGCGATGATGCGCCCCGCGTCATCGCGCGACACCAAGTTCTTCTGGGACGGCGTCAACGCCCACGAGCTGCGCATCCAGAAGCGGCCCGACGGGAGCCTGCAGCATCCGCCGGTCCCGGCGCTGTGGGCCGACAAAGAAGCAGACACCGACTATCAGGTCGCCAGCGGCAAAGGCAGGGTCTTCAGCTTCGTCGTGCACCACGCGCCGAAGGTGCCGGGTCGCACGCTGCCGTTCGTGATTGCGCTCGTCGAGCTTGACGAAGGGGTGCGGATGCTGGGCGAGCTGCGCAATGTCGATCCCGCGGCTGTCGAGATCGGAATGCCGGTCCGCGCAACGTATATCGACTTCCCGGAGGGCAATAACGGCCCTGCATGGACGCTGTATGCATGGGAGCCCGACGCATGAGCGCACCAACCGTTGAGGTCGGCACGAAGCTGCCGGAACTGTCGTTGTACGGCGACCCGACGTTCATCGTGTCGACGGCCATCGCCACCCGTGACTACCAGGATGTCCACCACGACCGCGACAAGGCTCAGGCGAAGGGATCCAAGGACATCTTCGTCAACATCCTCACCGACACCGGTTTGGTGCAGCGTTACATCACGGATTGGGCCGGTCCGACCGCGATCATCAAATCGATCAAGCTGCGTCTCGGGGTGCCCTGGTACGCGTACGACACGGTGACGTTCAAGGGCGAGGTGACCGACATCTCCGACGGGGTGATCACCGTGAAGGTCGTCGGCAGCAACAGCCTTGGCGATCATGTGATCGCGACCTCGACGCTGACGATCGGAGGGGTTTGATGCCCGGCCCGTTGAGTGGCAAGGCCGCCATCGTCGGGATCGGCGCCACCGACTTCTCGAAGAACTCGGGCCGCAGCGAATTGCGGCTGGCCTCTGAAGCCGTGCTGGACGCGCTCGATGACGCGGGTTTGTCGCCGGCCGACGTGGACGGCATGGTCACGTTCACGATGGACTCCAACACCGAGGTCGCCATTGCGCGTGCGACGGGTATCGGTGAGCTGAAGTTCTTCTCGAAGATCCATCACGGCGGCGGTGCGGCGTGCGCAACGATCCAGCAGGCGGCGATCGCCGTCGCGACCGGGGTTGCGGATTGCGTTGTGGCGTACCGCGCTTTCAACGAGCGCTCGGGGCAGCGGTTCGGCCAAGTGCAGATGCGGCTGGTGGAGAACGCGGACTCGACGGGTGTGGACAACTCGTTCTCGTATCCGCACGGCCTGTCCACGCCCGCGGCGCAGGTGGCGATGATCGCCAGGCGCTACATGCATCTGTCGGGGGCGACGAGCAAGGACTTCGGCGTCGTCTCGGTGGCCGACCGCAAGCACGCGGCCAAGAACCCGAAAGCATATTTCTACCAGAAGCCGATAACGCTTGAGGATCACCAGAATTCGCGGTGGATCGCCGAGCCGTTGCGGCTCTTGGACTGCTGTCAGGAGACCGACGGGGGCGTCGCCCTCGTTGTGACATCGGCGGAGCGGGCGAAGGATCTCAAGCACCGGCCCGCCGTGATCGAGGCGGCATCGCAGGGTTCGAGCCCGGATCAGTACTCGATGGTCAGCTACTACCGCCCGGAGCTGGGGCTTCCCGAGATGGGTCTGGTCGGCAGGCAGCTATGGGAGCAATCCGGGCTGAAGCCGGAAGATATCCAGACCGCGGTGCTGTACGACCACTTCACCCCGTTCACGCTGATTCAACTGGAGGAGTTGGGGTTCTGCGGCAAGGGCGAGGCGAAGGACTTCATCGCCGACGGGGCGATCGAGGTCGGCGGCAGGCTGCCCATCAACACCCACGGCGGTCAGCTCGGTGAGGCCTACATCCACGGCATGAACGGAATCGCCGAAGGCGTGCGACAGCTGCGTGGCACTTCAGTGAATCCGGTCCCGGACGTCGAGCACGTCTTGGTGACCGCGGGCACCGGCGTACCGACGTCGGGTCTCATCCTCGGTTGAGGTAACCCCCCGCCGCGTCCTGGGGCAGGTGCGGATCATTCGCGTATTCGGCGGATGTCCGCACGCACTCGCTGCGCTGCCCGTCGGCCGAGTCTTGTAACGACGGCAGTCCCTCGTGGCATTTGGCTTTGCCATTTGCCATGCCGCGATGCGTCCACCGGCGATCCCCCCGGCGGGGAACGGGGAGGTCAGGCGTCATTGTTAAGACACCTATATGAATTGCTAAATCTGCACGGCTGCGCAGAAAACGACGCGGACGAAGCTCGTTTCGGCTCACGTTTGCCGCGCGTGGATCCACCAAAGATACTGGTTATTGCCACTTGCCGCGAGGCGAAGGACGCTACATGCGGCCAATACGCTTGAGGAAACCCTAGCTAATAACCAGCAATTTGCTAGATTCGCCTTGCCGTGCGAAAGTGCGAGTGGTAGCTTCCCATATTCATAGAGAACGTTCGGGCGGGTAATCGCGACATCAGCTAATCGCCAGAAATTTGCACGCTCGGCGACACCACACTGCGGACTCTCAAGCAAAGGGGGGGCTGTGCCACACCAGGGGATTCTTTACGACAAATCGCGAGCATCCTCGCGGACGACCCGTCGCGCCTGCCGCTCTTGGCGCGCTTCGATGGCCGGCGGGGTCGACACACCCCTCGTCGACTCCCGCCGGCCCCGTCACCCGCTGCGCCGGTACCAAGGCTCTGGCCGATGGTGATTCAGCACGGCCAAAGCGCATTCATCGAAACTACAGACGAGGCGCTTGCGTCAGCACAAGCAGATCTCACAGTTGTCCCGCCGCCCGCAGTCGAATCGCGTCAGTGGGTCCGACGAAACTGGGAACGGCGGTACACAACCTACTTGCGGATTACAGACACCGTCGTCGTCATCGCCGCGGTACTGCTGGCGCAGTACGTGCGCTTCGGTGGTATCCCTGCGGCCGGAAGCTCGTTCGGCCACTATCACGCGGCCTACTCCGCTGTCCTCATTGCCATCTGGCTGTCGGTACTGGCCGGTCTGCGCACCCGTTCCCCCAAGTACATCGGTGCAGGGATCGAAGAGTATCGACGCGTCGTGGCGGCATCCTTTTGGACGTTCGGAGCAGTGGCCATGGCCGAGCTGCTGATGAAGCTCGAGATTTCGCGCGGTTATCTCGCCGTGGCGCTACCGGCGGGGATCGTCGGTCTCGTCCTGAGTCGTTGGCAGTGGCGCGGGTACGTCGTTCGTCAACGCCGAGCCGGGGGGTACCAGAACGCGGTTCTTGCGATCGGCGACAGAGATGCGGTGGTGAATCTCGCGGACGAGCTGACCAGCAGCCCGGACCATGGATACCGCGTCGTCGGCATTGCGATTCCCGGGTACGGCGCGCCGCGTGGAGAGCACCTCACGATCAACGACCAAGAGATCGCTGTCATCGGCGGAGAGGGCGATGTGCTGGAAGCCATCCGCCGTCGAAACGTCGACAAAGTTGCCATCGCCGGAACGGATCACTTCGGGGTCAAGGGCATCCGCAGGCTCATCTGGGAACTCGAACCGATGGGTGTCGAACTGGTGGTCTCTCCCGGCGTCATGGATGTCGCGCGGTCCCGACTCGTGATGCGGCCGATCGCGGGGCTGCCGTTGCTCCACATCGACAAGCCGCAGTACCAAGGCGCCAAGCGGATCCAGAAGCGCGCGTTCGACTTCTGCTTCGCCCTCACGGCGCTCACTGTCAGCCTGCCGGTGCTGTTGATCGCCGCCGCGGCGATCAAGATGACGAGCAAGGGGCCGGTCTTCTACAAGGCCGAGCGCGTCGGCATCGACGGCAGGCCGTTCATGATGTTCAAGTTCCGCACGATGGTCGAGGACGCCGACAAGGAGCTGGCGAACCTGCTCGCCGCCAACGAATGCGACGGGGTTCTTTTCAAGATCCGCAATGATCCGAGGATCACTCCAGTGGGGAAGTTCCTGCGTCGCTTCAGCATCGACGAGCTGCCACAGTTCCTCAACGTACTTCGGCAGGAGATGAGCGTCGTAGGCCCGCGGCCACCGCTGGGCCGCGAGGTTGCGCTGTATGACGACGATGTGCAACGCAGGCTGCTGGTGAAGCCGGGCGTGACCGGTTTGTGGCAAGTCAGCGGGCGATCCGACCTGCCGTGGGATAAGGCTGTGCGGCTCGACCTTTCATACGTCGACAACTGGTCGATGACCGGAGACATCTTGATCATCGCCAAAACCTTGAGCGCCGTCCTCCAGCGAAAAGGGGCGTACTGACATGCGATGCCGGCTGTGTAATTCCATCCGACTTGTGAGTGTCTTGGATCTCGGCGCCACCCCGCCGTGTGAAAAGTTCCTGACCGCAGATGAACTCGACCTCCCCGAGCCTACTTATCCGCTTCATCTGCGGCTGTGTCAGGACTGCCTGCTACTGCAGATCCCCGCCCTGATCACACCGGAGGAGACCTTCACGGAGTATGCGTACTTCTCGTCGTACTCCGACACCCTTGTGCAACACGCGAAGGCGTTCGTCACCGAGGCCGCCGAGCGGCTCGGCCTCGGACCGCATTCCCTGGTCATCGAAGTCGCCAGCAACGACGGGTATCTGCTCCAGCACGCGGTGACAATGAATATCCCTTGCCTGGGCATCGAGCCGTCGGTCAACGTAGGGGCCGCCGCACGTAACCGCGGTGTGCCGACGGCAACCGCCTTCCTCGACGAACAACTCGCAGAGAGCATTCGTGACGAGTACGGCGCTGCGGATCTTGTTGTCGCCAACAATGTTTACGCCCACGTTCCCGATCTACTCGGCTTCTCGCGGGCGCTGCGGACATTGCTTGACGACGACGGTTGCCTGAGTGTCGAAGTCCACCACGCGATGAACCTCATCGAGTTCGGCCAGTTCGATTCGATCTACCACGAGCACTTTCAGTACTACACGTTGCTTTCCATCATTCGCGCTCTGGCGACCGCGGACCTGGCTGTCGTGGACGTGGAACTGATCGACACGCACGGCGGTTCGCTCCGCGTGTGGGCGCGACCAGCTGCCTGGGCGGGCCAGCCGAGCAGACGCGTCGCCCAGGTCCTGCGGGTCGAGCAGGAGGCCGGTCTCCACCATGTCTCCGGCTACTCGATGCTTCGCTCCCGAACCGAGGCCATCCGCCACGCCATTCAACGCTTCCTGCTCGACTGTCACGCCGAGGGCAAGCGAGTCGTCGGATACGGCGCCCCGGGCAAGGGCAACACCCTGCTGAACTATTGCGGCATTCGAAGTGACCTGCTCGAGTACACGGTTGACCGGAATCCGTACAAGCACGGCCGGTTCACGCCGGGCACGCGCATCCCGATCTACGAGCCGGAACAGATTCTCAAGGATCGCCCCGACGTCGTACTGGCGTTGCCGTGGAACCTCGAAAGCGAGCTCACCGCACAGCTTGCCTACATCGCAGATTGGGGAGCCGAATTGGTGTTCCCGCTGCCGACCCTGCACAAGGCCACCTTGCCCGCCACCTCGACCTTTGAAAGCAACAGGAGGTAATCACCATGAAAGTCGTACTTTTCTGCGGCGGATATGGGATGCGTATGCGCAGCAGCGCCGACAACGGCATGCCGAAGCCGATGCAGATGGTCGGGCCGCGCCCGCTCATCTGGCATGTGATGCGGTATTACGCGCACTTCGGGCACAAGGACTTCATCCTCTGCCTCGGATACGGCGCCGAGCACATCAAGAACTACTTCCTCACCTATCAGGAAGCGGCATCAAACGATTTCGTGATGCGCGGTGGCAAAGTCGAATTGATGCATTCGGATATCGAGGACTGGTCGATAACCTTCGTCGACACCGGGCTCGAGTCCGCAATCGGGGAACGGCTCCGTCGGGTACGTGCTCATCTGGGTGGCGACGAGTACTTCCTTGCGAACTACGCCGACACTTTGACCGACGCACCGCTCGACGATGTCATCGCCAAGTTCCATCAGTCCGGCGCGGTCGCGTCGATGATGATCGTGCCGCCGAATTCGTCCTTCCACTGTGTCGATGTCAGCGAGACCGGCGAGGTGAAGGACATCCTTCCCGTCGGCGATCTGTCGGTATGGATCAACGGCGGGTACTTCGTGCTGTCCCAGGACGTCTTCGACCTCATCCCACCTGGCGGAGACCTGGTCGCCGACGCCTGTCTCACACTGGCGGGTGAAGGCAAGCTGTTCGGCTACCGCTACCACGGATTCTGGAAACCTGCGGACACCTTCAAGGAGCGGGCCGAACTCGACGCCGGCTACAACTGCGGTGACCGGCCGTGGATGTTGTGGGACGAGTCTCCGCATCAATCCGCCCTGGCCGGCACATGATCCCGGTTGTCACCGGTCGCCTCGAGGAGATCGTGGTGGTCGGGGCTCATTGCGACGACATCGCCATCGGAATGGGCGGCACCCTCCTGGCGTTATCGACGGCCGAACCAGGTCTGCGAGTGCGGGCACTCGTGCTGTCCGGCGCCGGTACGGAGCGAGAAACCGAAGAGCGGGAGGCACTTTCGTCATTCTGCCCAGGCGCAGACGTGCGGCTGACGGTGCTCGACATACCCGACGGGCGGGCGCCGGCGCATTGGGAGCGGATAAAGAGTCATCTCGGCGACTTCCGGAGGACGTGTGATCCGCAGGTGGTGTTCGGCCCGCACCGCCGCGACGCCCACCAGGATCATCGGCTTCTCGCTGAACTCGTGCCGACGGAGTTTCGGGATCATCTGATATTCGGCTACGAAATACTGAAGTGGGAGAGCGATACACCGACACCGACGATTCTCCACCCACTCGAAAGCTTTGTGGCTGAGGAGAAGGCGCGTCTGCTGCTCAAGCACTACCCGTCACAGGCCAGCCGTGACTGGTTCGACGAACAGGCGTTTCTGGGACTTTCCCGACTTCGCGGAGTGCAGTGCCGCAGCGCTCACGCTGAAGCGTTCATGGTCGAAAAGGCGATCATCACGTTCGAGCGGCATAGGGGGAACCAGGCGTGACGACGGTCATTTCGAATCCGGATATCAGCGATCACGAGCGGCGCACCCGGCTATACCACGGAAATGTGTTGCTGTACGCGGCATCACGGGAATCTCTTGCGCTTGTCGAGCACGCGCGCGACATGATTCGCGACGCCTTCGGTTCGAAGGATCCCCAGGTAGCGCAGTATGAGATGCCGGTCGAGGAATACGCAGCCCTGCTGGCCGAGCTCAAGCCGAAGTTCATCCACCATCCGGAGTCGAAGGAACGGATCAGGGCGCTGCTGGCAGCCTTCGGTTGTGACCTCGACCGGACCTACTTCGATGTTCCCCGCATGCGCACCTCCACCTCGAACGACTACCTGACTTCGGGTATCTCGTATTCCTTTCATCCGCATCGCGATACCTGGTACTCGGCGCCGTTCAGCCAACTCAATTGGTGGATCCCGATTTTCCCCGTGGTTGAAGAGAACGTCATGGCATTTCATCCGCAGTACTGGGGCAGGTCACTGAAGAACACCTCGCGCTATCACAACTACTATGAGTGGACCCAGACCAGCCGCGTGAGCGCCGCTTCGCACATCAAGACCGACACTCGCCCGCAACCCAAGCCCGAGGAACCGGTACAGCGCGATCCTCAGGTGCGGGTCGTGCCCGAGGTGGGCGGAGTGATGTTGTTCTCGGGCAACCAGCTGCACTCGACCGTGCACAACACGTCGGGGAGGACCAGGTTCAGCATCGACTTCCGCACGGTGAACATCGACGATGTGCGATCCCGCAGAGAGGCACCGAATTTCGACTCCGAGTGCACTGGGACAACCTTGCGCGACTTCCTTCGTGCGAACGATCTGGAGCGGATGCCTGAAGATGTCGCTCAAGAGTACGAAGGGTTGGTGACTGCCGATGTCTAGTGGTGGTTTGGTGCACAGCGCCGACGAGGTCGTTTCTGATGACGTCGAATCGATCTGTCGTCGGCTGTCCGATGAGTTCTCGACCATGGCCGGTAGCCGTCTGCTGATCACCGGAGGCGCAGGATTTCTTGGTTACTACCTCGTCCACGCCATTCACCATCACAACGGGAACTCGATCGAAGCCGAGCAGATTTCTCTGACGGTGTTCGACAACTATGTTCGCGGAGTCCCCGGCTGGACCAAACAGCTGGACGGCGAGAGCGGAATACGCTTTGTCACCTACGATCTGGCATCGCCATTGGGCGAGGACATCGGCGACTTCGAGTACATCATCCACGCTGCGTCGATCGCGTCACCGAACTACTACCGGCAGCGGCCGATCGAAACGATGGATTCCAACGTCAACGGGCTGCGGGCACTGCTCGGTCACTTCCAACGGCAGCAGACGGATGGCAAGCCGGTCGGCGGGTTCCTGTTCATGTCGAGCAGCGAGATCTACGGCGATCCGGCACCCGAGTGCATCCCCACCCCTGAGGACTACCGCGGTTTCGTATCCTGCACGGGCCCGCGGGCCTGCTATGACGAAGCGAAGCGCTACGGCGAAACGTTATGTGTGAACTTCGCGCAGCAGTACGGGCTACCGATTCGCGCGGCACGTCCCTTCAACAACTTCGGACCAGGCCTGAAGATCACCGATCGGCGTGTGCTGCCCGACTTTGCGCGCGACATCTTCGCCGAGAAGGACATCACCATTCTTTCCGATGGCACACCGATGCGAACCTTCTGCTACGTCGCGGATGCCGTGGTGGGCTACTACAAGGCACTGGTTCGCGGTGGGGCCGGTGAGGCCTACAACATCGGCACGGAGTCGCCGGAGATTTCAATCGCCGATCTTGCGCACAAGATGGCCGACATCGCATCCGAGCTGTTCGGGTACGAGGGCTCAGTGGTGCTGGGTCGAACCAACGACCCAGATTATCTGCGCGACAACCCGAACCGCCGTTGCCCGGACCTCTCGAAAGCGCGTTCCGAACTCGGGTACAAACCCGTTGTGACGCTCGAGGAAGGCCTGCGCCGCCTGCTCGTGTGGTACGCGGCCAACTGCGGAGGAGACGACGCCTGATGCGGATTGCCGTCGTCGGAACCGGTTACGTCGGTCTCGTCTCAGGTGCGTGTTTTGCCGAGGCCGGTCATGAGGTCGTGTGCGTGGACGTCGACCAGGGCAAGATCAACAAGATCAAATCGGGGGTGCCGCCCTTTCACGAACGTGACCTGCCGCAGCTGCTGCGGCGGCACATCGGCAAGAGATTGCAAGCGACCACTGACGTGGTCGACGCGGTGAGGACCAGCGACATGTCCTTCATAGCCGTGGGAACACCGTTGCGGGACGGGCGGATCGACCTCGGCTTCGTCAGGGCGGCCGCCGAGCAGATCGGCTCGGCGCTGCGCCTGGCGTCCCGCTATCACGTCGTCGTGGTGAAGAGCACGGTCGTGCCGGGCACCACCGAGAACGTCGTATTGCCGATACTCGAAGCGGCCTCTGGGAAAAAGGCCGGCGCGGACTTCGGTGTCGGCATGAATCCTGAGTTCCTCACCGAAGGTGAGGCGGTGGGAGAATTCCTGAGGCCGGACCGGATTGTCCTCGGCGGGCTCGATGATCGCAGCATGGAAACGATGGCGAAGGCCTATGAGTCCTTCACCGAGGTGCCGGTCATACGTACCAATCCCCGCTCGGCAGAAATGATCAAGTACTCGTCGAACGTCCTTCTGGCGACCATGATTTCGTTGTCCAACGAGCTGGCTAATCTGGCGGCTGAAATCGGCGGGATCGATATCCCGACGGTCATGAAGGGCGTTCATAGCTCCCGCTACCTCACCAACGAGACGGGGGAAACCGCCCAGCTCGCATCCTTTCTCTACCCGGGATGCGGGTACGGCGGAAGTTGCCTGCCGAAGGACGTCAATGCCCTTGTTGCGCAAGGCTTCAAGCTCGGCGTCCCGATGCGGGTGCTCGAGGCTGTCGACCACGTGAACCGTGACCAACCCAAAAAGATGCTCGATATCCTCCGCAGACATTTTCCGAGCCTGACCGGTGTCCGTGTCGGCGTGCTGGGACTGGCCTTCCGACCAGGTACCGACGACATGCGGGAATCGCCCGCCATCCCGATCATTCGTCAGCTGGTCGGTGAAGGAGTCGAGGTTCGCGCGTACGACCCGATTGCATCTCAAGCGGCCACGGCGGTGTTCGCCGGACTGAACATCAAGCTCTGCGCCGAGATGGCCGAAGCGGTTCAGGATGTCGACGCGGTGCTGTTGGTCACCCGTTGGGATGAGTTCGGTGGCCTTCCCGGACTGCTGGCCCAGCAGGACGATCCACCACTGCTAGTCGACGGTCGCCGGGTGATCGAGCCCGGCAGCGTCCCGCACTACGACGGCATCGGAGTATGAGGTGAGCCCACCCTCGTGCCGTTTCTGTCGCGGCGACTGCGGGACCCTGGTTCTCGACATCGGTGAGCAGCCGGCGTGTGACGACTTCCCCCTCCTCGACAATCCGGGTCCAGATCCCGCGTATCCGCTACAGATGTGGCTGTGCGCGACGTGCGGACTGGCGCAGCTGGTCGACGATCCGACCGAAGCCAAAGAGCCGCGAGGAGTCGAGCCCACGGCGTTGGTCGAGCAATCGGAGGACGCCGTCAACCGTGTCGCGGCAGCAGGGTGGTTGCCTGCGGGGCGAACCGTCGACGAGTACGGAAGTCCGCACGGGGGTTCGTGGTTGAAGCTGATCGAAGACCGGGGACTCACCTTCGCGAGCGAAGACGAACCGGCGGACGTCGTCGTCGATTGTTTCGGGTTGATGCACTGTAAAGACCAGGCCGCGGCAATCGCAGAACGCGCACAACGCGTCGCGCAGGACGGAGTATTGCTCCTGCAGTACCACGAGCTGCGCGCGATCGTCCGGCAAGGGCAGTGGAACATGCTGCGGCTCGGTCACTACGCCTACTATTCGATGACCACGCTGGTCGAGATGCTCGCCCAGGTCGGGTTTACCCCGCGAACCGCATGGGCTTTCGATCTATACGGCGGTACGGTCCTCCTCGCGGCCACCCGTGATGGCTCGCCCGACTCGACCGTGACACACATACTTCGGGAAGAAGAGCAGGCACAAATACGCCAAGCCCACTACGCCGGTCAACTCCAAGACAGCGCGAAAAGATCTGTCGACCGAATCAGTGGGTGGCTTCGTGCACAGAAAGCGGACGGCCACAAGGTTTTCGGGTACGGCGCCGCATCCCGCGCGGTGGCACTGTTGGCCATGGCCGGCGTTGACCGCGACCTTCTCATGGGTGTCGCCGACGCGTCTGCCGCCAAATGGGGGCGGCGAATGCCCGGCACCGACGTGCCGATCGTGAGCCCCGCGGAATTGTCGAATGCCCGGCCAGACCGCGTATTGCTACTGCTGCCCGACCTCATCAACGAAGTGCGCACACAGTTGCCGGAAATCGAAGCGCGCGGCGGCGCATGGGTGAGCACCCAAGAGATCGGTGCCTAGGTCCGGGGGCCGGAGGTCACCGGCGACGGTCCTTCTGATGTGTGGGCAATCTCGGCGGATTCATAGATGCGGACGGTGAACCACCCGAGCAGCCTTCGATCCAGCAGTCCGGTGGCCGGCTCCAGGGTTCGTCCGGTCAGGAACGGCACCGCATCGAGAAGGGCGATATTGCCCGTCGCATCTTGGTCCTCTTCGACTGTCATCTGGTGGTACATGACAATCAGGGGCCGCGGTCGACGGGTGTACGAATCGGTCAAATTGGCAATGGCGCGTTTCATCACCGGGTCGTGGAACGGGTTGTTGAAATGGACGACAAGGGGCTCATCCGGAAACTCGAAGGCTCCCGCATCACCGAGATAAGTTTCGATCGGGAGCCCTTGCGCGGCCGTTATCCGGGCGTTGTTCTGCGCTACCGCGTGCAATTCTTCTGCGAACTCGACCCCGATGACCCGGCCGAAGCCGGCCTCCTTGGCAAGCAGAAGTACCCGACCCTTGCCCGAACCCATGTCGATGAACGTGAAACGTGCGCGGTCTCTCGGAAGCCCTTTGAGCCACCACCGGGCCGCGCGAATACGGGTGCCCTCGTACACAACACCCAGGCTTGCGTCGCCGTCGGGCACGGTCAAATCGGTGGGCAAGAGCTTGCCCGCGGTGTCGACTCCGAGTCGCCGGTCGAACCGACCAGCTTCCCAGTTGTTCAACCGGTCCTGCCACCGCACCGTAGATTTCACGTGCTGAATCACCTTGTGTAGCAACGTAGAGCGCTGCACTGTCGACCTTCCATATTTCTGCTGTTCGAAAAAAGCTGACTCACTGCGCGGCGGAGAGGACGGGTTGCGATGCAATGGGCACCAGCTCGATGCCATCGAGCTCCGACTCGCCGCGCATGATCTGCATGTATCGCCGCCGAAGGGATGCGAGCAGGCCAGCTTGCGCGAAGCGGAACCCATCGATCTCTTCAACCAGGGTCAGTTCCGTGATCGTTCCGGCAAGCCCACACTCCTGGGCGGCCAACAGTTCGCTGCGCTCGACCGGCCTGCGTTCGAAGGGAATACCGAGTTCCCGGCTCACCCGCTCCAATGTGTCGACGGTGATGCTGTCGAGGCAGCCTTCGTAGGGCGGGGGAGTGATGACGCGGTCATGCTCAACGATTCGGGACGGGTGGCAGAGGCGACGGGGGCGTGTGTTGTCATCGCCGACAAGGACCCAGACACC
>LZSH01000163.1 GCA_001665255.1 Mycobacteriaceae bacterium 1482268.1
CGGCGACCAGCCATTCGCGACACAATACTGTGATGTCTGTGCCTGGCGCGCCACGACATAAGCCCGATCGGGTAGCTGTCGTCGGTGGTGGCATCCTCGGCGTCGCGGTCGCGCGGGAGATCCTCAAACGCCGGTCGGCAGCAGACGTGACGCTGTTCGAGAAAGAGGACCGGCTCGCATCACACCAGACGGGACGCAACAGCGGTGTCGTGCACGCGGGCCTCTATTACGAACCCGGTTCGCACAAGGCGGTGCTGTGCCGTCGTGGTGTCGGGCTCCTCGAGCAGTTCTGCGCCGAGCACGGCATCCGCCGGATCGCGTGCGGCAAGGTCCTCGTCGCTCTCGACGATGCCGAACGCGCACGGCTCGCCAACATCGAGAAGCGGGCGCTGGCCAACGGTGTTCCCGGCGTTCGCATCATCGGCGCCGACCAGCTGCGCGAGCTGGAACCCCACGTGAGCGGGGTCGCCGCCCTGCACTCACCCGCGACGTCGATCGTGAACTTCGCCGAGGTGACGCAGGCGCTCGCCGCCGACGCGGTCGCCGATGGCGCGAAGGTACTGCTCGGCCACGAGGTAATCGGCCTGCGGGCCTCGAGTAGCGAGGTTGTCGTAACTGCCCGCAGCGCAACAGGTTCCGTCGAGGAGGTGTTCGATCGGCTCGTGGTCTGCGGCGGGCTGCAGAGCGACCGGCTCGCCGAACTGGCCGGCGACGGCCCCGAACCGGTCATCATGCCCTTCCGCGGCGAGTACTACGCGCTCAAGCCCGAGCGGCGCAATCTCGTCAACGGGCTGGTGTATCCGGTGCCGGACCCTCGCTATCCCTTCCTCGGTGTGCACGTCACCCCGCGCGTCGACGGCGAGGTTGTCGTCGGGCCCAACGCCGTGCTCGCCCTGGCCCGCGAGGGCTACACCTGGGGCGAGATCTCGGTCCCAGATGTTCTGGAAGTGGCTCGCACCCCGGCGTTTTGGCGCTTCGCCCGCCGCCATTGGCGCACCGGCATCCGGGAGATGAGCGGATCGCTGAGCAGGCGTCGCTTCATCGCCGCCGCGCGCGCGTATGTGCCCGACCTGCGCGACGACGATGTGGTCCCGGGGGTGGCGGGCGTGCGTGCGCAGGCGCTCGACGCCGACGGCGGGCTTGTTGACGACTTCCGGATCAGCATTCGCGAACGAGTGGTGCTTCTTCGTAACGCGCCGTCGCCCGCCGCGACATCGTCGCTCGCCATCGCCGAGCACATCGTGTCGACGATGGTCTAGCGGCGTTGTTCGGCGCCGACGCGTTGGGCAGCGGTAGCCACCGCGGCGTCCCGGGCGGCGCTGGCCTCGTCTTCGGTCAACGTCCGATCCTGGGCGCGGAAGCGAAGCGCCAGGGCCAACGACTTGCGTCCCTCACCGATCTGCGGCCCGGTGTACACGTCGAACAACCGGACGTCCTCGAGAAGTTGCCCGGCACCTTCGCGAACGGCGTCGACGACGTGTTGGGCAGCGACCCCCTCGTCGACGATCAGCGCGACATCCTGGAACACCGCGGGGAACGGCGATACGGCGGGTGCGGGCAGCGCCTCGACGATCGGGATCGCGTCCAGATTCAGCTCGACGGCGCAGGTGCCCTTGGGTAGACCGCACCGTTCGATGACGGCGGGATGCAGTTGG
Source organism: Mycobacteriaceae bacterium 1482268.1 (assembly GCA_001665255.1). Taxonomy (GTDB): domain Bacteria; phylum Actinomycetota; class Actinomycetes; order Mycobacteriales; family Mycobacteriaceae; genus Mycobacterium. The sequence goes on from LZSH01000163.1 coordinate 1,656, forward strand.
CCTGCGTGCCCGACGACGATGTCGCCGGCGAGCACCTCGGCGCACCGGCCCGGGTGCCACGGAAGATACTGTGCGGCACGCAGTGTGACGTCTGCGCCCGCGGCGCGGCCGATGACGCGGACGGCCTCGAACGCGTCGCTGGCATCGACGGGACGCCCCGATCCCCACGGCCCCGCAAGCTCCCGCAGCCCCGCCAGCACCACGCCGACGTGCTGCGGTTGGTCGGGCAGCGACGCATCGAGCGCGGCGATCTCGTCGGCGGTGGGTCGACGGTCGGTCGGAATCCGCTCGATCGCACCGGTTTTCTGAGTCGGCTCGACCACTTGCTGGACCGCGAAGAGGGCGGCATCGACAGCACCGCGGGATACGTTGCGGGTCAACGCCTCCAACAGCCCGGGCAGCAACGTGGTGGCCAGTTCGGGACGATCCGCTTCCAGCGGATTCAGCACACGTGTGGCGGCGCGGCGCGGATCACCCGGCGGCAGGCCCCACTGATCGAACACCCCGGCCGGCAGAAACGGTGTCGGCAGTATCTCGATATACCCGTTGAGCGCCAACGACTTCCCGATAGCCCGGCGGCGCTTCTGCACTGGCGTGAGGCCGCGCCCGGCAGGTGCCTGCGGAAGCACGGACGGAATGATCTCGAGCCCCTCCAGCCGCAGCACCTCCTCGACGAGGTCGGCGGGCTGCTTCAGGTCAGGCCGCCAGCTGGGTGGTGTCGCGGTAACCCGGTCGCCGTCGACGGCGACGTCGGCACCGATCTGAATCAGCCTGCGCCGAGTAGTGCCGTCGGGATAGTCCACACCGGCGGTGCGGTCGGGTAGATCTACGGCCATGCCGATCGGTGGCGGCGACCAGTTCTCGCGCGGCGGATCCCCGCGCCAGTCGGTCAGGGCGGGTTCCACTGTGCCATTGGCGATTTCAGCCAGCAGCGCCGCACAGCGATCAAGGGCCGCGACGGAGATGGCCGGATCGACGGCCCGCTCGTAGCGGCGGGCAGCCTCGCTGGGAAGATGCAGACGCCGCTGAGTGCGCGATACCGCCGCCGGATCCCAGACAGCGGCCTCGAGCAGCACATCGGTCGTGCTGCCGCGGACCTCCGTGGTGCCCGCGCCCATGACACCGCCGATCGCGGCGGTCGCGACGTCGTCGACGATGAGCACGTCGGCGGGATCGAGCTTGCGTTCGATGTCGTCAAGGGTGACCACCGTCTCGCCCGGCTCGGCGAACCGGACCCGGAAACCGCCGGTGATCAGGCTGCGGTCGTGGGCGTGCATCGGATGGCCCAGTTCGAGCATCACGTAGTTCGTCACGTCGACGGCCGGCGAGATCGCCCGGATGCCGCTGAGCAGGAGCCGCCGTTGCAGCCACCACGGCGACACCGCCGACGGGTCGATACCGGTCACCGGACGCAGCCCGAAGCGCAGAACACCGGTACCGGGCTCGATCGTCACCGGCAACGCCTCGCCGTCGGCCGGCAGCGGCGCGACGTCGCCGGGGTCGACGTAGTCGAGGTCGTAGGCGTTGGCGATCTCGCGGGCCATGCCGCGCACCGAGAGGCAATAGCCGCGGTCCGGGGTGATGGCGAGGTTGAAGACGGTGTCATCGAGCCCGAGAACATCGGCGGCAGGCGCACCTGGATCGGCGGTGCCATGCGGAAGCACGAGGATTCCGGAATGGTCGGTGCCGAGGTTCAGCTCGGCGGTCGAGCAGATCATTCCATCGGATGTGCGGCCGTAGGTTTTCCGCGCCGTGA
>LZSH01000164.1 GCA_001665255.1 Mycobacteriaceae bacterium 1482268.1
CACCCGGCGCGGCACCGTCCGGCACAGCACCTGATGCACCGCCTCCAGGTGCACCGCCACCGCCCGCACCGCCACCACCGCCCGCACCGCCGGCTCCGCCAGCGGTGGCTCCCACGGTGGACTCCGGCGGTGCCGTGGCCGTCACCCCAAGCTCCTTCGACGCCAACACCTCTACGTCGGGCCCGTTGGTGGCGGTGCGGGCGGTGGCGGTGCACCTGGAGGCGGTGCATCAGGTGCTGTGCCGGACGGTGCCGCGCCGGGTGGCAGCGGCGTGCCTTCGACAGGGGCGTAAAGCCTGTCGTTCTCGTCGACTCGGCTGTCGGGCGGGACGCCCTGCCCGATCAAGTTCGGATCCATCGGATACGGACCCAACGCGTGCTGGCGCATCGCCAGCGGCATGTACGGCTTGTCGCTGTAACATTCCTGCACCGTCGGCGCCCGCTTGCCCGGGACCCCCATGCACGGCGAGTTGCGCGCTCCGCGGACGATGATCGGCGAGTCCTGTGGCAGCTTGCAGTACAAGCCGTCCGGGGTGTCCATCTCCGACGTGTCGGCCGGCGACCGCCACTGCGACGGGGGCAGAAATCCGACAGTGCACGGCGGCCCGTCACCGAGCTGAATCCGGAAATCTCCTAAGGCCAGACCCGTGGGATTGTTCTCCGGCGCCGACGACAGCACATTAGCGACGAATGGCGGCAGCAGCACCAACACCTGCTCGAGCGACGGGTGATACGTCACGCCGACTTGGCCGAACGTGGTGAGGTTCGCCAGCAGGATTGGCAACGTCGGCTTCACCTGATCGAAGAGCCGCGACACCTCGTTCGCCGCGGGCGGCCCCTCCTGAAGCAGCCTGCGCAACTGCGGATCGTCCACCACGACCTGTCCGGTGACCCCGGCCAGGCTCCTCGTCCACACCCGCAGGGCATCGGTCGTCTGCGCTTGCGAATCCAGCAGGGGCCCAGTGTCTTCGACGAGTTTCGACGACTCGTCGCCTACCTTGTTCAGGTCTGCCGAAATCTTTGCCGACGAGTCCGTCAGCGAGCCGAGGTCGTAACCGGCGCCGTTGAACGCCTTGAACGACTCGTCGATGAGCCCGCTCAACTCATCCTTGGGGATGCTGCTGATCAAGGTATTGACCTGATCGAGCATCGGCCCGACGGCCTGCGGGATCTTGGTGTCGGCCATCGCGATCACCGAGCCGTCTTTCAGGTACGGCGGCGCATCTGTGCGCGGCATCAGCTCAACGTACTGCTCGCCCACCGCCGATACGCTGCGCACCTCGGCGGTCAGGTCGGCCGGAATTTTCGGCGAGGTGCGCAGCGACATGGTGGCGGTTGCCTGCCTGCGCGACACATCCATGCCCGTCACCGTGCCGACCTGGACGCCGCGGTACGTCACGTTGGAAAACCGGTACAGGCCACCGGATGCGGGCAGTTCCAACTTGACCGTTATCCGGCCGATCCCGAGGAGGGTCGGTACCTGCATGTAGAGGATTACCATCACCAGCACGCCGACGATGGAGGCGATCGTGAAGATAGCCAGCTGAATCCGGACAAACCTGGTGAGCATCAGCCACCACCCGGTTCCCACGGCGCCGGAGCGGCATTCGGAATCGGCCCGAACGGTGGCGAGGTGCCGACGCCCATCGGGAACTTTGTGTAGTACGCGTCGTAGCCGCGATCACCCGGGGCCGGGATCAGCGACGCGCGATCCTGCCCGAGACGCGTACCGAGCAGAAGCCCCCGCTTGAGACGAGCGTTCGTCCAGTCCACGGTGACGAACAGATTCACATAGTCACCGCGGACACCGCGGTCAATGAGGTTCTGGGTCAACGGGAATGTCGGGAGATAGGCCAACGCGGTATCTATCTCCGGCCCCACATCGGCGAGCGCCTTCAGGGTGGGCTCGAGGTTCTGCAGGTTGGTGACGAGGTCGGCCTGGGTGTCGTTGATGAGTCCGGTTGTGGTGTCGGCGAGGGTGCCGAGTTTCTCCAACGCGGTGGTCAGCCGGGGCCGCTCTTTGATCAATACGTCGAGCGCGGGCGGAATCTTGTTCAGGGCGCGGGTCAGCACCTCGCGCTGGCCGCCGAGCGTCGAGGCGAACCGGTTCAATTCCTCGATGGTCGCGATGATGTTGTCACGCTGCTGGTACAGCGTTCCCGCGAAAGTGTCCAGACGTGCGATCAGATCCCGCACGACGTCCTGGCGCCCACTCAGCGCTGTGTTGACGTTGTGGACGATGTCGCCGATCTGACCGAGACCGCCGCCGTTGACCACGGCGGCCAGTGAGGACAACGTCTGCTCGGTTGACGGGTAGGTGGACGAATCGTTCAGGCCGATGGTGGCGCCCGGCGTCAGTCGCCCGCGCGGCCCCTGCCCCGGGGGCGGATCAAGCGCCAAATGCATCGATCCCAGCAGGCTGGTCTGGCCCACGGTGGCCACGGCGTTGCCGGGGACAACCACATTCGGTTTGAGGGACACGTCGACATCGATGTGCCAGCCGTGCAGCCGCATCTTGCCGACGGTACCGACATTGACATCGTCGATCAGCACCGGTGAATTCGACTCCAGCGTACCGATATTCGCCAGTTCGACACGGTAGACCGCCGCGCCGCTGCCCCGCCCGACAGTGCCCGGCAACGGAAGCGAGTTCACCCCCTGGAACGCGCAGCTTGTGACTGTCACCATGACGCTGCATCCGAGCGCGAGCAAGTAGCGTCCACTCGACACCCCGATCACGGCGGTGTCCCGTCTCCGGCCGGCGGCGGTGCCTCCGCGGGCAGCAGCATGTCCTGCAATGTCGGTGACGGCGGCGCGGGAGCGGGCGCCATCGGCAGCGAGGGCCCCGGCGGCGGTCCATAGCCGGGTGGCGGCGGGACGTCGCCGTTGAGACCCGTATACGCCGAGATCGCAGGCGGATCCGTGGGCGGCGGGGGCGGTTGCCCCTCGTTTTCCGGCCGGAGTCTGTCCTCGGTGTAGCGCAGCATGTACTCCGGCGGGTTCGAGGTGAGGAACGGGTTGAAGGGCAGCGGGATGCTGTTGATGTCGATCGTATTCAGCGCCCGCCCCACGTACTGCGAGCACAGCTTGCCGCTCTCCGGCGAGGTGACGTTCTCGAGCGCGCCGATCATCGTGCAGATGGCCCATGTCGGTCTGCTGAGGTTATTGAGCACGAACACCCCACTCGCAGCGCCAGTCCGCGGATCGAACATGTTGTAGGCGTTCGCGATCGCGTGTGGAGCGATATGCAGAACATTCTCCAGATCCAACTTGTGGTCGGCCAGGGTCTGGGTGACGTCACCGAGCAACCGGACCTGCTCTGCCGTCTTGTCGCGGATGCCTGCGATGAATCGCTGCGTCTCGCCCACGACCTCCGAAAGGTCCTTCAGCGCCGCGTCGAGGTCGGAGGTGCTGTCGTTGAGAACGCTTGTCAGCGTGGCGAAGTTGTTCTGGAACTGCACGATTTGGTTGTTGCTGTCACGCAGCGCGGTGACGAACGTCTGAAGATTGCTGATGGTGTCGACGATGTTGCCACTACCGTCGGCCAGGATCCTGCCGACCCCCGATAACTGGGCCAGTGTCTGACGCAGCTTGTCGCCGTTGCCGTTCAGGGCATTGGCTGCGCTGTCGATGAACCGCCCGACCGAGCCGGTGGACACGCCCTTGTCCGGGCCCAACTCCGATGCCAGCCGCATCAACTGCTCTTTGACCTCGTCCCACTCGACCGGAATTGCGGTGCGGTTGAGCGGAATCACCGCTCCGTCGCCCATCGTCGGTCCGGACTCGTAGGCGGGCGCCAGTTGAACGTAGCGGGCCGAGATCAGGTTCTGGGCGACGATGACCGCCTTGGCGTCGGCGGGCACCGATATCCCGCGGTCGACGTGCAGCGTCATCTTGGCCTGGGTGCCGATCGGTTCGATCGAATCGATGCCGCCGACTTTGACGCCTGCGATGCGGACCTCGTCACCGGGATAGATGGCGACGGTTTTGGTGAAGTACGCCGTTATCGTTTTCGGTTTGAAGAAGGTCTGCTGGAGGACCACGACGACGCCACCGACAAGCGCTACCGCGAGCAGCGCAGCGAGTACCAGTGTCAGTAAGCGGTTACGAGTCATGGCGGCGGCGGCCCCCACTTCTCGTTCTCGGGGGGAATCCCGTTGTACGGGAAGGGTAGTTCGGCACGCGGCCCGGCGTTGTCGGGCGGCTGGCCGGCATTCGTTCCGCGTCTGAACCCGAATGCGTAATCGAAAAACGGCTGGAAGATCTGACCGAAGAACAGGTTGGGGATGTAGGCCTGGTAGTACGGGCCGTTGCCGATCGTCTCACCGAGGGTGGTCTGGAACTTCGCCAGCCCGGGCAGCGCCTTGCCGATGTTGTCGCGGTTCTTCTCCAGCACCGCCGTCACCGAGTTGAGCTTGTCCAGCGTCGGTGCCAGCTTCTCCTCGTTCTCGTGAATAAGGGCCGACAGCTGTTTGGACAACGCCGACGTATGCGCGAGTAATTCGACGATCGCATAGCGCCGCTCGTTGAGCACCGCCACCAGATCGTTGGCGTTAAGGATCAACGTGTTCACCTGAGCGCTGCGGTCGGACAAGATCTTGGTGACGTCGGCGCCGTCTTTGAGTAACTCACCCAGTTGGTCGTCACGGTCGTTGATGGCCCGCGACAGCCGGGTAATGCCGTCGAACGTCGGGCCGAGTTGCGGGGCAACCTGATCGAGCGTTTCCGAAAGGGTGTCCAGCGATTGGTTCAGCGAGGCGGTGTCGGTCCCCGCGGTGTTGGTCGTCAGCTCACTGACGGCGTCGGTCAGCGAGTACGGCGACGCAGTCCGTGACACCGGGATGACGTCCATCGGCCGCATGGTGCCGTCGCCCGCTGATTCCAATGTCAGCACACGCTCACCGAGCAATGTGCCGGTACGCACGTGTGCCGTGGTATCGGACCCGAGCTCGACCGTGCCGTCGATGGCGAATGTCACCAACGCGTTGGGACCCGCCAGCGATACCCCCGAGACGCTGCCGACCTTGATGCCCGCAATTGTCACGTCGTTGCCGGCCACCAGCCCGCCCGCGTCGGAGAACTGGGCCTGGTATCTGATGGCTGTCGCCAAGGAGGTCAACGATTCGGGTGACAGCCCGACGAGAACGATGAGGATCGACAGGATGATTCCCATGAATCCCGTTCGTAGAAGCTTGCTTCCGCGGTATTTCAGCATCAGGGCTCAGCGCACCTTCCGCCGTCCTGCTTGAGCCACGGGAACTCGGCCGTACGCCCCTGAAGGTCGGTGACCCGCCACTTCAGCTCGCAGATGTAGTAGTTGAAGAAGCTGCCGTAGGACCCGGTGCGGATCAGCTTGTGATAGTTCCCGGGAGCCTTGACCAGTGCGGTGTCGAGCCTGTCTTTCTGACCGTCCATGTTGATGACCAACCTGTTCAATTGGTCGACGGTCCCCTTGAGCGGTGGTCGGATGTCGGTGAGCAGATCGGCGACCGAAGCACTGCCGTTGTTGAGGGACTCGATGGCGGTGGCGATCGGATCCTTCTCGGCCGCAAGCTGAGTCGTCAATTCCTCCAGCTTCTGGATCGTGCCGGAGAACTTGTCGCCCTCCTTGCTGAGGGTGGCGAGCAGCGTCCGCAGGTTGTCGATCAGCGCCTGAATTGTCTGGTTGTGTTCCGATAGCGCGGTGGTGAAGCCCGACGTGTTGGACAACAGGGATTGAAGGGTGCCGCCTTGCCCCTGGAAGATCTGAATCAGCGACGCCGACAACGCGTTCACGTCCTGCGGGTTCAGGCCGCGGATCACCGGCTTGAGACCGCCCAGCAGCAGGTCGAGGTCGAGCGCCGATGACGTCCGATCAGAGGGAAGCCGGGATCCCGGGGGCAGCCGACGCTCGCCGGGGCCGTCGATGAGTTCCAGATAGCGGTCGCCGACCAGGTTGAGATAGCGCACCGCCGCCCTTGTGCCAGTGGTCATTTGGACCGCGGGATCGGCATCAAACTTGACGACCGCCGTCTTGTCCTTCTGGAGTTCGACCTCGTTGACGGTGCCGACCCGCAAACCTCCCACCCGCACCGACTGTCCGGCCTTGAGCCGTGACACATCGGTGAACACCGCCGAGTAGTCCTTGGTCGAGCCGGTTTGATACTGCCCGAAGATGAAGAACAGGCAGGCGGTCAGGACCACCATGACGACGCCGAAGACTCCGAACTTGATCAGGGTCGGACGTAGTGAGCGCCTCATCCTGGCTGCCCGATCTGATAGGTGTTACGTGGCGGACCGTCGATCTCGCCGAACAGAATCCGTTTCAGCCCATCGGAATTCAGCACGATGCCGGGATAGGTGCGGCGCCACGGGTTGGTCCCGGTGTCAGCGACGACGTAGGGCGGCACCGATTCGAACGGCGGGTCAGGCAAGCCCGTGCATTGGGGGCCGCCCGTTGCGCCTGGCTTCGGCAGGTCCATCGGGTAGCGGTATCGTTCCTGACCCCAGAGGAAACCGGCAAGGACTTCCACCCCAGGGCGCTTCAGCGGCGGATGATGCATGGCGTTGACCATCCCGCTCAGGCCGCACCACAGCGCCTGGTTGTACTTGTTCAACAGATCGGTCGTCGGCACCAGCAGGTGCACGACATCGGTGAGCGCCTGCCGATTGGTGCCGAGCACGTCGTTACCGATGTCGGCCAGACCGATCACGCTGACGAGTGCGGCGTCGAGGTTCTGCTGTTGATCAACGATCGTGTCACTGATCCGCGCCGAGTTGTCGACCACAGTCACAATGTCAGATGAGGCGTCACCGTACGCCCGCACAACCTCAGGGGCGATCTCCAGATCGCGACTCAAAGCGGGCAGGCTCGGTTCGATCCTGGCGAGGTAGGCGTCCAGGTCGGCGAGCATCTGACCAAACTTTTCGCCACGTCCATTCAGCGATGCCGCGATGGCACCGAGGGTTTCGTTGAGCTTCGGCGGGTCGATCCTCGACAGCACGGACGTCAGGTTTTCGAACACCGTGTTGATCTCGACCATGACGTGCTCGGCGGTGAGCACCTGGCCGGGACGCAGCGAGTCAGGCGACGGCTCGGGTGGGAAATGGAGCTGGACGTACTTTGCGCCGAATACCGTCGTCGATGCGATGTCGACCAGAACGTTGGCTGGTATCGCATCCATGCGCTTGGGATCCATCGCCAGATGGATGGCGGCCCCGCCGTTGGGCAGCTGCTCGATCGAATCGACCTTGCCCACCTGCACGCCACGGATCTGCACCTTCGCATCGGGATTCATCACCAACCCGGCCCGCGGTGACATCACTGTCACCGGCACGCTCTCGGAGAAGCTACCGCGGAACAGGCCCGCGGCCAGCACAACCACCGTGACGATCGCGACCACAAATGCGACGCCTACCAGCGGTCGCACGGCACGGCCCGTCACCCCGCCACCACCCGCGCGCTCACGCGACTCCCGGATGGAAGAGTTTCACCGTGCCCCCGCTGACGTGATGCCGTTGCCCCAGATCCGGGCCGGGACTCTACCGATGGAACAAGTATTTGGTCAACTGTCCCAGCGATGGGACACCGGTCGCCGTCGCGCCAATCTCGATGAGGGCGCCGTGGTCGAGCCTCCATCGATCTCCCTGGGGTAACTGGCGACTGCCTAGGGCGACGGCTATTATCTAAAAATAGCAATAATTGGTCAATAGCAGGCCAGCCTTCGATCTGACCCCGTCGGGCCCGCCCGCCCTGCCCTCGTGCCGCCATCACGCCTCCCTGCGGCAGCCGTTATGAATGCACCGTAAGAGAAGCGTTCAGCGCGCGTGCGGGATTGGCTGAAAAATTAACTGTGCATCGACTGAACGAGCACCATGATCGGGCTCTTGGTATGGCTGTCGAGAGCGATGCACTTTGTTCTCTGGCAGCCTCGTGAGCCTGAGTCACGCTGCACTGCACGGGGTTTCGACCTAGACGCCGAGCTACCCATTGGTGTTTCACGACGCTGGATGAGACGTCGGCATTGACTTTGTCGCAATTCGCACGAGCCCATTGCGCTTTGCGACGATTGACGTTCATGTGTCGCACCGTTGCGACACAACCAATCCCGATGATTCGTGATCAACGGCCGATTCGGACCGGCAATCGCGCCCAGCCCCGCACGCTGGACGTCCGCGCTCGACTGGCGTTGTCGTAGTCGACCTCCCAGTCGGTCCAGCGCTTGAGCACTTCTTCGAACGCCACCCGCCCCTCGAGCCGCGCCAATGCAGAGCCGAGGCAGAAGTGCAGTCCCTGCCCGAAGCTCAGATGACCGCCCGTGCGGTGAATGTCATACCGGTCGGGGTGGTCGAACTTCGACTCGTCACGATTGGCCGAACCATTGAGCAACAACATGTAAGAACCCTCGGTCACCATACGGCCGTAGAGCTCGACATCGGTGGCGACATAGCGCGCCTGTACGGGCGACGGCGGCTCGTAGCGCAGCGTTTCCTCGACGGCCAACGGGATCAACGACGGATCCGCTACGAGCTCGCGCCGTTGATCGGGATGGTCACCGAGCAGCTGGCCCATGAAACCGACCAGCCGCGCGGTGGTCTCGTTGCCGGCGCCGGCGATCATTGCGGTGTAAGCGAGCACCTCGGTGCGTTCTAGGCGACGACGTGTTCCGTCCGGTTCTTCGATCTCCGCATTGATCAGCTCCGTCATCAGATCATCGGACGGATGCGCCGACCGCCAATCGATGTACTCGGCGAACAAGGCAATCGAATCCTGAATGATCGTCTGGCTCAGATCCCCCTGTTCCGCGCCGACCGTGATGCTCTGGTCGTTGCGATCGCGGATCTGCTGTTGGCCTTCTTCGGGGATACCCAAGAGGTAGCCGATCGTCCGCATCGGCATGAAAGCACCGAGATCCGTGACGAAGTCGAACCCGTCGGCGTCGCGAAGGGGATCCAGTGCACTGACACAGAATTCGCGCACCAGTCCTTCTACGGCGAGCATTCGTCGCGGTGTGAAGACCCGCGACAACAAACGCCGGTGCAGGTCGTGTAGCGGCGGGTCCTCCCACAACAGGATTCCCGGGGGTACCTCAACGCTGCTGAACAGAATGTCTGCGGTGGTGCCCCTTCCCGATCGGTAGGTCTGCCAGTCGGGAAGCGCTTGCGCGACATCGTCATAACGGCTCAGCGCATAGAAGTTGTACTTCTCGTTGAAATACAGAGGGGCTTCGGCGCGCATCCGCTTCCACACCGAATACGGGTCGTCATCGATTGCGTGATCGAACGGGTCGTAGTAGAGCTCGACCGTCGAATTGTCTGCCACAGATCCTCCCTGGCTGCGTTATCGGGGTTGGTTCGGCACCCCAGGGAACAATTGCTCCCCCGTTCCCGAGGTGACGTAGCCCAGTTGCTTGGTGATGAGATGGGGCGCGAAAACCGCTGCATAGAGGGCATTCCCGATGATGATGACCGCGACGATCGACAGCACCGTCGATTGCACGCGCGTCTTGGAAACCTTGTCGGCCCACATCTCGATGACGTTGCGCCCTTGCGCATCCGTGCGGCCGAGGAGGTAGGTGAACACCATCATCTGTACACCCATCGCGATCGCGTCGTAGATCGGATACTGGTGCAGAGTGCCCTCGAACAGCCCCAGTCCCGGGATCACGTAGGCGTAATAGAAGACACCAAGATGGGCGCCGATGCCGGCGTTGAACAACAGGGCCCAGCAGAAGCCGACCACGAGGCCCACGACGAGAAGCGTGATCGGCCTGCGCCATCCGAAGCGCGCACTCAGCCGTCGTCCGAGCGCCGCGCCGATCACCGCGGGCAGGCAGAAGTAGCCGATGTAGCCAAGGGGAACGGACGAGGGCAGTCCACCCCACGTCATGTTCAGCGGCCACCACGATGGCATACGCGGAAGCGCGGGCGGGAACTGCGCATACATGGCCCAGTCGTACGGCGCCTCGATCCATGAGAACGAGATCGCCGAAATACACAGCAGGAGAAGCGGATGCAGGCGATGGCGGCGGATGCTCAGGTACACGCCGGCGACCGTGAACAGGATGCCGCTGGCCCAGCCGAAGATCACCGCACCCGTCAGGAGTGGCGTCAACTCGGTGCTCATCGCTTAGTCTCGTCGCTCGTTTCGCCGCGTGCTTCGGGGTCGAAGTACACGACCAGACCGAAGATCACGATGATCAAGCCGAACAACGTGCCGAGCATGATCAATTGGCCCACATCCGACCCCTTCCGTTCGATAATAGTGGATACTATTAAAACGGGTTGGTCAAGGCCGACTATCGTGAATGACCGTGTCACAGCGACAAGCGCCGAGGACGCGGAAGATCACGAAGGCTTCCGCGGCCCAGGGCATCCGTCGGCCGCGTGGAGAACCGCGCAGGCTTCTGCTCGACGCCGCCCGCGACCTGTTCGGCCGCAAGGACTATCGCAGTACCACAACCCGCGAGATCGCCGAGAGCGCAGGCGTCACCGAATACCTCCTCTTCCGGCACTTCGGCTCCAAGGCCGGGTTGTTCCGCGAGGCGCTGGTGCTGCCGTTCACCAATATCGTCGACGAGTTCGCGGCGACGTGGCAGACGCTTGTGCCCGAGGAGACGGACGAGGACGAGCTGGCGCGCCACTTCGTCGAACAGGTCTACGACGTGGTGGTCGAGCATCGGGGGCTACTGCTGACACTCGTCGCATCAGAGGCCTTCAGCGACGAGGAGATCACCGAGGCAGGCATCGCCGATATCAGGCGGGCGCTGGGCGTGCTGGGCCAGATCAGCGGGGAGGGCATGCAATTGCGCGGTATGCATTCCAGCCAGCCGGACCTGCCTGCGCATTCGACGATGGCGATGATCGTGGGCATGGTCGCTTTGCGGTCGACCTTCTTCGGAACAAGACCGCCGTCGCGCGACGCGATCGTTGACGAACTCGTGCAGGCGACGCTGCACGGCTTCCTGCACCGCGGCGATTAGGCCTGGCTCAGGCAAGCCCAAGCGGTGCCAACGGTATCCGTGTCGCTGCCATCGTCAGCCTCACTCGAAACTCTGTGTGGCCCGGGCGTGACTCAACACCGACGAAGCCTCCGTGGGCCTCCACGATTGACTTCACGATGGCCAATCCCAGCCCGGTGCTGTTCATGTCACGAGATCGCGACTTATCGGCACGGACGAATCGGCCGAACAGATCGGGCAGGAGTCGAGAGTCGATACCAGGGCCGTCGTCGACGACAATGAGCTCAGCTGTTTCGGTGAGCGAGTCGGGAAGTTTCTTCAACGTGGTAGTGACAGTCACGCCGGGCGGTGTGTGATTTCGCGCGTTGACGAGCAGGTTGGTAACCACCTGATGCAGGTGCGCACTGTCGCCGTCCACCCACATCGGCTCCTCTGGCAGATCGACCACGAACCGATGGTCTGGCGCGGTCACGGCGATGTCGTTGACCGCATCGGCGACCATCGCAACGAGGTCCACCCGCTCGATGTCCAACGCCCGTCCCTCGTCGAGGTGGGACAGCAGCAACATGTCGTCGACCAGTGCCGCCATGCGTCGCGATTCGGATTCGATGCGCGCCAAGGCGTATTCGGTTGTCGCAGGCAGACACGCGCTGTCTTGACGCGTGAGTTCCGCATAGCCCTGAATCGCCGCCAGCGGCGTCCGCAGTTCATGGCTGGCGTCGGTGAGGAAGCGCCGCATGCGGCGGTCGGATTCCGCTCGGGCGGCCAGTGCGGAATCCACGTTGGCGAGAAGGCGATTCAACGTCTCCCCGACGATCCCCACCTCGTGGTCGGGATTCGAATCAGACCGCTGCACCCATGACGTGATCCGGTGGTCCTCCCCGGCCAACGGGATGTCGGCGGCCCTCGCCGCAGTGGCGGCGACCCGGCGCAGAGGCCGCAGTGCCTGACGCACCAGCAACACAGTGCCGGCGGCGGCCAGGGCGGCGGCGATGAGGGTGATCGCGGCGACCAGCTTCACCTTCGTCGCGATCATCTCGTGAGCACTGCGTAGCGAGACCGCCGAGATCAGACGCTCGCCAGTACCCCCGTCGACGCCGGCGATGCGGTACGCGCCCAGGTCACCGAGATCGACGGTGGTGGGCTGGCTTCCGATCTGATCCAACGATTCGAGCGCGGTGATCGCATCATCGGGCGCCCGGTGTGGCCCGTCGTCATCGAACATCGCGGACTGTACGACGCGGTCGCCGATCTTGACCGCAATGAGATTGCCCGCCGCTTGTCCGGTGTACGCGGTCAGTCGTTCGTTGCCGACCGCCGTTGCAACATGCTCAATGCCATAAGTGTGCTTGAACGCAGCAAGAGAGTGCATCACCTGGGAGTCACTCATGGCGGTGACGTAGTCGCGCAACGTGGAGATGGCAAGGCCGCCCACGGTCAGCACCACGATGCTCACAAGCGCGGAGACGCCGAACATCAGCTGCCTGCCGAGGGTACGGGGCCGCCACCACGGCGCGGAACGCGTCCTCACGCGGTGGGCCGCAGAAGATAGCCGACGCCACGGACCGTGTGGATCATCGGTTCGCGTCCGGCGTCGATCTTCTTCCGCAGATAAGAGATATATAGGTCGACGATGCTGGTCTTGCCGCCGAAGCTGTAGTTCCATACGCGCTGCAGGATCTCTTCGCGGCTGACGGCCCGCCGCGGATTGCGCATCAGGTATCGGAGCAGTTCGAACTCCGTCGCCGTCAGCTGGATCTGGTCACCGTCGCGGTTGACTTGACGACTGGCGCCCTCGAGGACCAATCCGCCGATGCGCAGCGTCTCTTCATCGAGCGGCGTGGTCTCGCCCACTCGGCGTAGCAGGCCGCGCAGCCGGGCGACCAGCTCCTCGAGGCTGAACGGTTTCGCCAAGTAGTCATCGGCACCGGCGGTCAGCCCTGTGACGCGATCGCCGACGGAGTCACGTGCGGTGAGGAACAGTACCGGCGTGTAGGCGGACGCGGCGCGGATGCGCTGTAGAACCTGCAAT
>LZSH01000165.1 GCA_001665255.1 Mycobacteriaceae bacterium 1482268.1
CGGCGCCCCGACGACGGCCTTCTCCTCGATGTCGTTGGCGCCAGCGGCCTTGGCCCGGTCTCGGGCCTCCCGCAGAATCGCGTAGATCGGGGCGTTGCCGGACATCTTGTAGCCCTCGTCCTTGAGGACGTCGGCGGCCCGCTGGTCTTCGTTCTGCGGGAAGTATGCCGTGGCCACGATCACCTTTGCGCCCGACCCCGCGGCGATCTGACCGGCCTTGTCTACCGCACGCAACGACGAATCCGAGCCGTCCGTACCGACCACCACGGTCTGATAGCCGCTCATCCATACCCTCCCAGAGTCGTTTGCACCGCCAACGAAAGACCCTAACCCGTCCTCGGGCGAAGATGGGAGTGATTCTTCCGCGCGAGCCACCTTGTCCTGGGACTTCGTGCCCCTGGCGCCGTGAAGCTCACGTCGTCGCGGCTGACGTGATTGCGGCTACATACGGGGCCCGGTGTCGGCTGAGTGACGCGGCCGGAAGCGGGTAATCAGACGCGTATGGCAGCGCCGGGCGCCGCAGAATTCGTGCCGGACACCGACGATTTGACCGTCTTGTCCGACGCGTCGCAGTCGTGCAGAGGCTGCGATCTGTACCGCAACGCCACTCAGGCGGTGTTCGGAGCGGGGTCGACGGCCGCGAAGGTTGTGCTCGTCGGCGAACAGCCGGGTGACCAGGAGGACAAGGCGGGTCGGCCGTTCGTCGGGCCGGCCGGGCGGATGCTGGACAAGGCGCTGGTCGAGGCGGGCATCGACCGCGATCGCGTCTACGTGACCAACGCCGTCAAGCACTTCAAGTTCGAGGAGCGCGGTAAGCGCCGCATCCACAAGACACCGGGCCGCACCGAGGTGGTGGCGTGCCGGCCGTGGTTGTTGACCGAAATCAACGCGATTCAGCCCGATGTCGTGGTGCTGCTCGGCGCTACGGCAGCGAAGTCGCTGATGGGCAACGACTTTCGGCTGACTGCGCATCGCGGTGAAATACTCCGATTGCCCGCCGTGAACGGCACGATCGACCTCGATGCCGACCCGCAGGTCGTCGCGACGGTGCATCCGTCGGCCATCCTGCGCGGGCCCGCCGAAGACCGCGAGAAGGCGTTCGAAGCATTCGTCGCCGATCTGCGGCTTGCCGCAGAGTTCATTTGAGCGAGTGACGGGATTCGAACCCGTGTAGACGGCTTTGCAGGCCGCTGCCTATCCATTCAGCCACACCCGCGTCGTGTTGTGACTGTGCCAGTGTCGGTGTGCGCAGAACAGCGTTTGACTCGCGGTGATCGCTAGCGCGCGGCGACGGGTTCGTGGGACGTGGCCGTGCCGGCCGCGGCCAGCGAAACCGGGATGCTGACCGTCACCTCGGTTCCCGGCGACGTGGCCCGGACCTCGAACCGTCCGTCGGCCGCCAGCACCTTGGTCCGTGTGGAGGCCATGCCGATATGTCCGCGTTCAACGCTGTCGGCGAGCTTGTCCGGCGAGATACCGATGCCGTCGTCGGCGATCCGCAGAGTCACCTCGCCGTCCCGGCGTTCCAACTCGACCCAGATGTTCTGTGCGCCTGCGTGTTTGATCACGTTGGTCAACGCCTCTCGCGCCGCGGCGTAGAGCACCAGATCGGCCTCGGTACGCAGACCGTCAGGCCAGGTGCGTGCATCGACCTCGACCGTCAGGCCTGCTCGGGCGCCGACACCGCTTGCCAGCGTCTCGATCGCCGCCTTCAACCCAGACCGGGCCAGGACCTCGGGGTGCAGTTCGCGAACGACGTCGCGCAGCAGCCCCGAGCACTCGACGAGTGCCGCGTCGACCCGGTTGACCGCGTCGGGCGAGCCGTCCCGTACATCATCGATGTCCTGGCGGGCCACCAGCACGTACTGCAGCGCCCCGTCATGCAGCCGCTCGGAAATCGCTTGCCGCTCACGCTTTTCCAACCCGACCAGATCCTGTAACAACTGGGTCCGCTGTGCCGCCAGGTCCTCGATCACCTCGACCCTGGCCCGCTGGATCAGCGACAGGGCGACGGAACCACACGCCAGTGCGGCCAGCACAGCCGTGTTGAGCAGGATCGACGGCCACGGCTCCTCGTTCTCCGCCCTGGTGAACGCACACGTCACCAAGAATGCGGAAACGGTCGGTACCGCCATCACTCCGCTGATCGTGGGGTCCAGTTGCGCTGCGGCGATCAGTGGAATCAGGAACAGGCCACTGCTGATCACATCCGAGGTCCACACCTCGGGTGAGGTGATACCTGTCAACACCGAAATGACGGACAGGACAGCGACATCGGCGCTGAGCACCAGCAGTGTCACACCGGTGCGGGCCGCGGCGGCGACGGATGCGGGCCTCAACGCCCATACGCTCCAGCCCGCGACGATCACCGCGTACGCCGCCAGGAATGCGAAACACACTGCCGCGTGCTTGCTGGGCGGCGCCCACAGCAAAGTGGCAGCGATAAACGTGACGATGACGATCCGCAGGGCGAACTGCAGTAGCGTCCCGAGGAAAAGGTGGCGGTCTGCTGACGACATCGGCTGCTCCCGTGCATTGACGCTTGCGAAAGCATAGCCGTCGCAGCGCGAATTTCCGGCGTGCCGGAAGTGTTTGCGGACGTCTCGGCATTAGCGTGTTTCCATGGATCTTTGGCTGGCGGCCGATCCGCCGTTCTTCGGCGGTCCCGGGCAAGGCGTCCGGCAGATCATCGAATTGTTCGTCGCGTTTGGGTTGACTGCGCTGATCGGGCTGGAGCGCGAACTCCAGGGCAAGAGCGCAGGCATTCGCACGCAAACAATCGTCGGCACCGCGGCAGCCCTGATTTTGTTGGTCAGCAAGTACGGGTTCAGCGACGTCCTGGTCGCAGGCACCGTCGAAGTGGATCCGTCCCGCGTCGCGGCCCAAATCGTGTCGGGGATCGGCTTTCTCGGCGCCGGCATCATCATCTTCCGGCGCGGTTCGGTGCACGGTCTGACAACCGCAGCCTCGATCTGGGAGTCTGCGGCGATAGGAATGGCTGCGGGCGCTGGGCTACTCCTGCTGGCGGTCATGGTGACCGCCATGCACTTCCTCGTGGTGGTGGGATTCATGCCACTGGCTCGCCGCCTGAGTTCGCGGCTCAGCGGAGCGCTCCGCTTGCACCTCACCTACACCGACGGGCGCGGCGTGATGAGCCAAATCCTGCGGGCGTGCGAACGGCGTCAGTGGCAGCTCACCGAGCTGACCGCCGACCCGCAGGGCGAACCGCTCGGCGCCGCGGCCGGCCAGGCGGGCGTAGTCCTGACGCTGGCGGGCACCGGCATTCTGAATGCGCCGGCGGTCCTTGCCGCGATCGACGGCGTGACTGCAATTCACCAACTCGACGAGGACCCCGACTAAGAACCTAGCGTCGGCGTGAAGCCCGATATGAAGCCGCGAACCCTGCGGCGGCCAGGACGGCGAACGCGGCGAACAACCACCTCGCCGCAGCCGCGTCACCTCCGCGCGTGATGTTGACAGCGACACCGGCCAGCCCCGCCCCGAATGCACCAGAGATCAGCTGCACTGTGTTGATCGCCGCCGCGGCGGTGCCGGCTTCCACCGGATCCTCGACCGCGCCCATGATCCACGCCGACAGGTGCGGCCATGCGATGCCGACCCCTGAACCTGCGACGAACAAGCCGACCGCCCACGCCGACATCGATACCCAGGTCAGCCGGTCGCCGAGGACGATGGCACCGAGCGCCAGGCCGATCGCCATCACCACCGGGGAGGCCGCTACCAGACGGACGATGGTGCGTGTCCGGCTGGCCGATGCGCTCGCGATCTCTGACAGCGTCCAGCCCACGGCCAACACCGCTCCGAAGAACCCGGCGGCCGCGGGCGCCACGCCGGCCAGGCGCTGCGCGAACAGGGGCACGTACATGTCGACCATCGTCGCAGCCATCAGCAGCCCGACCGTGACGTACATCCACTTCAACGGGCCCGGGCCGAACGCGGCTCGTGGCAATACCGTGGCCCGCGCCCGGTGGTCGACGACCAGGAACAGCCCGACCAACGCCGCTCCCACAGCGAGGAGACCGAACGTGAGAGCAGCCGCTCGCTGCACGCCCGCAACGCTGATCGCCAGAGCGGCGACACCGAGCAGCAGAAGGGACCCCACCGGGATGCGCGGGGTGACCGTGAGCTCGTGTGGACTTCGGTGCCCGGCGGGCAGGGCGCCGGGAACGAGTGCCGCCATTGCAGCCGTCATGATCGCCAGCGAACCGAAAGCCCAACGCCAGATACCGAATTGGGCGAAGATGCCGCCCATGGCGGGGCCGATGATCACGCTGACGCCCCACATCGCCGATACCAACGCCGATGCCCTCGTCCACAGCCAGTTCGGCAGCGCGGTATTGATCACCGCATACCCGAGGCCGGCGAGCATTCCGCCTGCCGCGCCCTGCACGGTTCGGGCGACCAGGAGCAGCTCCATCGTCGGCGCCACCGCACATCCCACGGTGCCGACGCCGAAGACGGCCAGGGTGAACAGATATGACGTCCGTGGCCCGAACCTGACGAGAAGCGGGTTTACCGCGGCGGCCGCGACGACGGAGCCCACGAGGTAGACGGCGATAACCCATGCGTAGAACCGTTGGCCGCCGATGTCGGCGACCGTGCTGGGCAACAAGCTGATCGTGAGGAATTCGTTGGTGGCGTACAGCCCTACCCCACCGGCCAGCAGGGTCGCGGTGCCGAGCCGCTCACGCCCAAGCAGCTCGCGCCAGCTGCCGGGCTTGATCCTCGCGGTCTCGGTCACGTCAGCCACCGTATGACCTCAACCGCGGTTGAGATCAACCTATTTCAAGCCCGCCGCATCCATGCCGCGGAGCTCCTTCTTCAAATCCGCGATTTCGTCGCGGATTCGGGCAGCCAGCTCGAACTGCAGATCCCGCGCCGCCGCCATCATCTGGGCGGTCAAATCCTTGATGAGGTCGGCGAGCTCGGCCCGCGGCATGTTCGACGTGTCCCGGCCCTCGATGATCCCGGCGCTGACCGCCCTGCCTGGCTCGCCCTGGGCACGGCGGCCGCGCGACGCGTTGCGCCCTGAGCCGCCGATAGGGACGGACTCGGCGGCTTCAGTATCATCGGCTTCGCGATAGACCTGGTCGAGGATGTCGGCGATCTTCTTCCGCAGCGGTTGCGGGTTGATGCCGTGCTCCTCGTTGTAGGCGATCTGCTTGGCGCGTCTGCGCTCGGTCTCGTCGATCGCCTGCTTCATCGAGTCGGTCATGGTGTCGGCGTACATGTGCACCTCGCCGGACACGTTGCGGGCGGCGCGCCCGATGGTCTGAATCAGGCTGCGTGGCGAGCGCAGGAAGCCCTCCTTGTCGGCGTCCAGGATCGCCACCAAGGACACCTCTGGTAGGTCGAGACCCTCGCGCAGCAGGTTGATGCCGACGAGCACGTCGTATTCGCCGAGCCGCAACTGGCGCAGCAGTTCGACCCGGCGCAAGGTGTCGACCTCGGAGTGTAGATACCGGGTCCGAATGCCCATTTCCAGCAGGTAATCGGTGAGGTCCTCGGCCATCTTCTTGGTCAGCGTGGTGACCAGGACGCGCTCGTCGGCCTCCACCCGCTTGCGGATCTCGCCGATCAGGTCGTCGATCTGGCCCTTCGTCGGCTTCACCACCACCTGGGGGTCGACGAGGCCCGTCGGGCGGATGACCTGTTCGACGAACTCACCGCCGGTCTGGCTGAGCTCGTAGGGCCCTGGGGTGGCCGACAGGTACACCGTCTGCCCGATCCGGTCGGCGAACTCCTCCCAGGTCAGCGGCCGGTTATCGATCGCCGAGGGCAGCCGGAACCCGTACTCGACGAGGTTTCGCTTGCGCGAGATGTCACCTTCGTACATGCCGCCGATCTGCGGCACGGTCACGTGCGACTCGTCGATGACGAGCAGGAAGTCCTCAGGGAAATAGTCCAGCAGCGTGGCGGGCGCCGAGCCGGCCGGGCGCGCGTCGATGTGCCGCGAATAGTTCTCGATGCCGGAGCAGAAGCCGACCTGCCGCATCATCTCGATGTCGTAGTTGGTCCGCATGCGCAGCCGCTGCGCCTCCAGCAGCTTGCCTTGCTTCTCGAGCTCGGCGAGGCGCTCTTCGAGTTCCTGCTCGATGGTGGAGATCGCATGCGCCATCCGCTCCGGGCCGGCGACGTAGTGGGTGGCCGGGAAGATCCGCAGCGAGTCGACCTTGCGGATGACGTCGCCGGTCAGGGGGTGCAGGTAGTACAGCGCCTCGACCTCGTCACCGAAGAACTCGATGCGCACCGCGAGTTCTTCGTAGGACGGGATGATCTCCACGGTGTCACCGCGCACCCGAAACGTGCCGCGGGTGAACGCCATGTCGTTGCGGGTGTACTGGACGTCGACCAGCAACCGCAGCAGCGCATCGCGCGGGATCTCCTCGCCGACCTTCACCTCGACCGAACGGTCCATGTAGGACTGCGGGGTGCCGAGGCCGTAGATGCACGACACCGACGCCACCACCACCACGTCGCGCCGCGACAGCAGGCTCGACGTCGCGGAGTGCCGCAGCCGCTCCACATCGTCGTTGATCGAGCTGTCCTTCTCGATATAGGTGTCGGTTTGCGCGATGTAGGCCTCGGGCTGGTAGTAGTCGTAGTACGAGACGAAGTACTCGACGGCGTTGTGCGGCAACATCTCTCGTAGCTCGTTGGCGAGCTGGGCGGCCAGCGTCTTGTTCGGGGCCATCACCAGCGTGGGGCGCTGCAGCCGCTCGACCAGCCAGGCGGTGGTGGCGGACTTACCGGTGCCGGTCGCGCCGAGCAGAACGACATCGCGCTCCCCCGCTTTGATGCGGCGCTCCAACTCGTCGATAGCGGCGGGCTGGTCGCCCGCCGGTTCGTATTCGCTGACGACCTCGAACCGGCCGCCCACGCGCACCATGGCCTCGACAGGGCGGTACTCAGAGTGCGCCAGCACGGGGTGTTCGGTCGCGAAAGCCATGTTCACAGGGTAGAACCATGCACCGACACGTCGTCATTCCCCGGGCCTATGCTTGGCCTATCCACGCACCCAAACACGAGCTATTCGACCTGGTCGCGCGTACCAATACCGATCCGAAGGGGATCGTGCGCGCGGTCGACGAGTACACGGTCACGCCGTGGGGTCTCTACATGGCCCGTCCGACGCCCGGCCGCGCCCAGTTCCACTATCTGGAGTCGTGGCTGCTGCCATCCCTGGGGTTGCGCGCCTCGATCTTCCACTTCAACCCGGGTCATGAACGCGACCAGGACTACTACCTCGACATCGGCCGGTACACGCCCGGACCCCGCATGTGGCGGTCCGAGGACCACTATCTCGACCTGGTGGTGCGCACCGGAGAAAGCGTCGAGCTCGAAGATGTCGACGAACTTCTCACCGCGGTCCGGCATGGGCTGCTGACGCCCGAAGTCGGCGAAGATGCCGTCAAGACCGCACTCAGCGCCATAGAGGGCCTGTCCCGCAGTGGCTACGACCTGGACCGTTGGCTGTCTGGCAACGGCTTGGAGCTCACCTGGCGCGGGGCGTAGGGTCGCTGCATGAGTCTCACCGAGCGCGGATGGATCACCTGCGCTGCGCTGGCGACCCTCATCGTCGGCTCTCAGTTAATTCCTGCAGCTGCGGCGGCTGATCCCGAGGGCCCGCCGCTGCCGGATCCCGCCGCCGCCCAGGTTGAACCGGGCGACCTGCACAACATCGTCTACCGCGCGCGGGTGGACGGCGTCGCCCGCGGCGCGACGATCACCTACGCCGCAGAGGGCGACAAGACCCAGATTGCCAATCCGACGATGATCCCCGGCCGCATCTTCGAGGCGAACACCGTCTTGCCGGCGTCGGGCACCGCGAACATGCGGATCTCCATCGAATGGCCGTATTCGGCGAACCTGACGTGCGAGATCCTCGTCGACGATGCGCTCGTGTCGAAGGCCGAGAACTTCATCGCGCCACGGGTGTTGCCCGTCAAAGACGATCCGGATTACGGCGCGCTGACGTGCGAGGCGCCGGTAAGTGGTGTGCCGAACCCGGCGCCGCCCGAGGGCGGTGACGCACCCGGCAATCCGGCGGCGCCGGTAGCCGGGCCCGCGCCGACCACCCTCTAGGGTTTCCAGCCGGTCGCGTCGGCCCATGCCTTCGCGCGCCAGTACGCGTCGAGGAACCACGGCTCTTTCGCCTCGGCGTAGTCCGACTCGCTCAACGCCTTGCGTTTCGCCGTCGAATAGTCTTCGCGCACTCCAGGATTGGCCTTCAACCAGTCGACGAACATGAGCGCGAACCTTTGGTTGGGCCATCCGTCGATCCGCAGATGGACATTCGCAGGCCGCCCCGGATCAGCTGCGCCGTGAATTCGCTTGCGCCACAGTGAAGCATCGCCGTCATGGGCGACGTCAGCGGTGATCTGGTCGATGCGTGGAAAGCCGACGTCGGTCAATTTGTCGACGAGTCCGTCGGCGACATCGAGTGATTCGACACTCACCTGGATATCGATGACGTCCTTGGCGTCCATCCCGGGGACCGCTGTGGAGCCGATGTGATCTATGCGCAATGCTTTTGCGCCACAAGCTATCTGAAGCCGGTTCATGATCCGTCGCGCGTCGTCGGCCCAGGCCGGCTTGTAAGCCACCAGGTCGGCAGGAGCACGCACGACTTCGCCGGTGCGGATGTTGTGCGCAAGCGGCAGCACCCGGTGATACCAGACGTCTCGCGCGCGTTCGACCAGTTCTCCCGGCGAGCCCGAATTGTCCAGCAGCACATCGGCGATCGCCCGGCGCTGCTCCTCGGGCGCCTGGGCGGCGATCCGGGCGCGGGCGTCGCCCTCGTCCATCCCGCGTTTGATCAACCGCTCGACCCGAGTCGACTCGTCAGCGTGGACGACGACCACGAGCGGGAACATCGGCGCCATTCCAGTCTCGACCAGCAGCGGGATGTCCTCGACGACAACCGCATCGTCGGAGACGGCGGCGATGATCTCCTCGCGCCGCTTGCCAACCAGCGGATGCACGATGCCGTTCAGCTTGTTGCGCTGCTCGTCGTCGACGAATGCCTTGGCCGCCAGCGCAGGCCTGTTCAATGCGCCGTCAGGCAGCAGGATGTCGTCGCCGAACGCGTCGACCAGTGCCGCCAGCCCTTCGGTGCCGGGTTCGACGACCTCGCGGGCGATCACGTCACCGTCGACGATGATGCCGCCGCACTCGTTGAATGCGGCGGACACCGTCGATTTACCGGCGCCGATTCCGCCGGTCAGACCGATGCGAATCATCCGGTCAGGCGCTTGTTAGGCGCTGCCGGCCAGCTTCTCCCGGAGCGCTGCCAGCTGCGCGTCGCTGGCCAGCGACCCGCCTGCCGACTGCTCCTCGGCACGCGATGCGCCGTTGGCCGAGGAGGGAGCGGCTGCGGCTGCTTCCGCTTCGGCCGCCGCGAACTTCTCCATCTGCGCGGTGTGCATCTTGTGCCTGCGCTCGGCCTCGGCGTAGCGGGCCTCCCACTCGTCGCGCTGCTTCTCGAAGCCCTCGACCCATTCGTTGGTCTCGGCGTCGAAGCCCTCGGGGAAGATGTAGTTGCCCTGCTCGTCGTAGCTGTCGGCCATGCCGTACTTCGAGGGGTCGAACTCCTCGGTGTAGTCCTCGTTGGCCTGCTTGAGGCTCAGCGAGATGCGGCGACGCTCGAGGTCGATATCGATGACCTTGACCATCGCATCGTCACCGACGGCGACCACCTGGTCGGGCACCTCGACATGGCGCTCGGCCAGATCGTGCCGGGCAAGGTCACCAAGCTGGTGCCGTTCGGCGCGTTCGTCCGCGTCGAGGAGGGCATCGAGGGCCTGGTGCACATCTCCGAGCTGGCCGAGCGCCATGTCGAGGTGCCCGACCAGGTGGTCGCCGTCGGTGACGATGCGATGGTCAAGGTCATCGATAT
>LZSH01000166.1 GCA_001665255.1 Mycobacteriaceae bacterium 1482268.1
CAATGCGCTGGCATTCGCGCTGCGCAGCCCCACGTTCCGGCTGCGCGATCTTGTCCGCCTCAATGCTCGTGCGGCGGCACCGTTGGCCGCGGTCTCGGTGCCCGGCATCTATGAACGGCTCGACCACCGCGACGCCGACAGCTTCCTGCGCGACATCAACTTTCCCTCCGCCGCACGGCATCTGGCGTTCGAGGTGTTCTCGCGCAGCTTCTTCGCCGAGCCTGCCGCGCTGTCCGCCGCCGAACTGGCCACCATGTTTCACATCTACTTCCTCGGCTCCAGCGAGGGATTGATCTTCGACGTGGCCAACGCCAACTTCGACGTCGCCCTGTGGAACCCCTTGCGGGAATACCTCGAGTCGAGGGGTGCCACGTTCCACACCGGGGTTTCCGTCACCGCGGTGGGCACCGAGCCGGGCCTGCGCGTGCGGTGCGACTCGGGTGTGGAAATCGACTGTGACGGACTGGTATTGGCCACCGACGTAGCGGGGCTGCAGCGCATCGTCGAGGGCTCCCCGTCGCTGGGCGGGGACACCTGGCGCGGACGGGTCGCGGCGATGGGCACCGCGCCCCCGTTCGTCGTACGGAGACTGTGGCTGGATCGTCCCGTCGCGGCGGATCGGGCGCCGTTTCTCGGGACGGGCGGCCGCCCGCCACTGGACAATGTCAGCGTGCTGGAGCGGTACGAACGGGAGGCGGCGGCGTGGCGCAACAGCACCGGCGGCTCCGTCATCGAACTGCACTCGTACGCGGTGACCGGTCCCCGCGACGGCCTCGGCGACCGTATGATCGCGCGGCTGCACGAGCTGTATTCGGAAGCCGACGGCGCCAAGATCATTCACGAGAGAATGCTGTGCCGCAATGACTGCCCCCGATTTGCACCCGGCGATCACGCGTCACGGCCGACGGTCACCACCCCACATCCCGCGGTGATGCTGGCGGGCGACGGCATCCGTATCGATCTGCCGGTGGCGCTGATGGAGCGCGCCGCGACCACCGGCTGGTCCGCGGCCAACCACCTGCTCTCCCAGTACGGGGTGGCCGGTCATGCGCTGCACACCGTGCCGGTGCAGGGTCGCTCGGCTGCACTGCGTCGGCTCGCAGAGCGGGACAGGCAGCTGGTGCGATGAGCACGCTCACCGGGTTGGCGGCCAAATGGGCGAAAGCCTCGCCGTTCACGGTGCTTCCACGCGAGCAGTGGGCGACCCAGCGCCCCACCTTCAAGGACGCCGAACCCGCGATCATCGACGCGGCCCTGGCGCGGTCACAACGCAGGCTCGCGGGCAACTGGTATGTGTTCGCCGCCAGCGCGTCGATCCGCGAGCGGCCGTTCGGCGTCTCGGTCGCCGGCCTGGAGGTCGTGGCGTGGCGCGATGTCGACCGGACCCTGCACGTGGGGCCGGCGACGTGTCCGCACCTCGGCGCCGACCTCGCCAACGGCACCGTCGACCGCGGCGCGCTGATCTGCCCGTGGCACGGTCTGCGGCTGGAGGGCGGACGCGAATTCGGCTGGAAGCCGTACCCCGCCTACGACGACGGAGTGCTGGCCTGGGTTCGGCTCGATCACATCGGCGGCGAGGAGCCCATCGACGCGCCACGGGTTCCGGCCAGGCCCGCCGGTGCGCGCATGCACGCCGTCACTCGGCTGGTCGGCACGTGCGAGCCGAGCGACATCATCGCCAACCGGCTCGACCCATGGCACGGCTCCTGGTATCACCCCTATTCGTTCGCGCATCTCGATGTGCTGTCCGCCCCGCCCGTCGACCCCGACCTACCCGAGGAGCAGGACCGGTTCCTGGTGCCGGTGACGTTCCACATCGGCCGGTTCGGGATCCCGGTCGTCGCCCAATTCACCGCACCGGGGCCGCGCACCATCGTCATGCACATCATCGACGGCGAAGGAGCGGGCAGCGTCGTCGAAACCCACGCCACCCCGCTGGGTAAGGGGCCGGACGGGCTGCCGCGCAGTGCGGTGATCGAGGCTGTCATCGCTCACTCCGACCGCCCCGGCTTCGCGCACGCGCTGCGCGGGCGGCCACTGATCGCGCCGCTCATGCGGCGCGCGGCGACCCGGCTGTGGCGCGATGACCTCGCCTACGCCGAACGGCGTTATCTGGTGCGCACTCGCGGCTAAGCGACGACGATGTCCGCCTTGTCCGGGTAGAACGCGACATGGCCCGCGATGTCTGCGACGGCCGGGTAGGGCTGCTCATAGGCCCAGATCGCGTCCTCGACCGTTCTGCCGGACGAGGTCGTCACGTGGTAGTACCGGGCGTCGCCCTTGTACGGGCAATACGACGTGGTGTCGCTCGACGACAACGCCGTCTGCATGACGTCGCCGAGCGGGATGTACTGGACCGCCGGGTACGTCGACTCCTGCAGCGTCAGCGCGTTGTCGCTCTCGGCGACGACCTCGCCGGCGACCGTCACGACGACGTGCCTGCCGGTGCGTGCGACGGTGATCGGATGGTCGGCGGAGGGCTCGCGGACGGGTTTGGTGGTCATAATTGAGCCAACGTGGCAACCGCCACACCTGTTCCGTGTGCGTCGATACGATTTGCGTTATGACTGTTCTGGGACCCGCGACCGCCGAGGCGTCGGTGAAGATCTCCGCCGCGCCCACCGCTGTCTACGCACTGATCACCGATCTTCCGACACTGGCGACCCTGGGCGAAGAGGTCGAGGAGATGGAGTGGCGCAAGGGCACCAGCGTGACACCCGGCGCCAAGTTCAGGGGCCGCAACCGCCACGAGAGCCGTAAATGGACGACGACGTGCACCGTCACCGACGCCGATCCTGGGCGCACGTTCGCGTTCGACGTCAAGACTTTTGGTGTGGTGCCGGTCGCGCACTGGCGCTACGAGCTGACGCCGACCGACGACGGCTGCACGGTCACCGAGCGAACGTGGGACAGGCGCCCGGGATGGATCCGCAAGCCCGCCGAGTTGACGACCGGCGTGCATGACCGAAAGAGCGCCAACGCCGAACACATCAAGCTCACCCTGGCGCGATTGAAGGAGAAGGCCGAGGCCGGCTGACCCTTCCCCATTTCGCCCAAACCAACACATGGGCGGGAAAGTGCGAGTAACTCGCGCCATTTCGTCGATCTCGGCGCGGCTCAGAACGCGTAGCGGTGGTACTGCGCCATGTAGCGCAGCAGCTTGGACACCGACATCACCTTGGCCATCAGGCGGTAGGGAGTGGACACGTCGGCGAACGTCGGCGAATCGAATGGCGACACCCACTGCAGCAGCCGTAAGCCCGGCACTGCCTCGATGATCTCGTCGGGTCCGTCGATGCCCCAATGCAGCGTCGCACCCGATCGCCGCACCACGGCGTTGGCCCACTGGCTCCTGATGCCGAACCGGCTGAACGCATCGAATTGCAGCTCCCCGGACGGCGCGTGATCGACGACGCGGCGAAGCAGCGCCACTCCGTCGGCTTCGGTGAGGTACATCGTCAGGCCCTCGCCGATCATCAGCGTGGGCCGATCGGCGGGGACATCAGCCAGCCAGGCGGGGTCGGTCACGGATGCCGCGACGAGATGACAGTGCTCTCGCGGCGGGAACAGTTGTCGCCGTAGGTCGGCGACCTCGGGATAGTCGACGTCGTACCAGTCGACACCGGGGCCGGGCGCAAGCCGGTAGTAGCGGCTGTCCAGGCCGCAGCCGAGGTGCAGCACGATCGCCTCGGGATGCACGGCCAGAAACTGGCGCGCCCAGCGGTCGAAGTGGGCTGACCGCGTCGTCACCGACGGCGCGGTGCGCGCCGTGATGGTGGTCTTCGTCCAGTCGTAGTCGATGCGGTCGACGATGTCGCGGGCCCACCGGTCGCCCAGGATCGGGTTGTCGAAATCGGCGTCGAGCGCTTTGGCGTAGAACGTGGCCAGCATCGTCTGCGGCGCTCCGGACAGGTCGACATTCAGCTTCTCCGCCACGTCACCCGACGCTAGCCCACGCCCCACCTTTTCGCCCAAACCAACACATGGGCGCCAAAGTGCGAGTAACTCGCGCCATTTCGTCGATCTCGGCGCGGTGCCGTCAGCCGGCCTGCTTGCTCTTGCGCTTGGCTTCGCGCAGGCCTATCCAGAACCGTGCGGCCTCGCGAATGGAATCCTCCACCGGTCTTGGCTGCCAACCCAATTCGCGTCGAGCTTTCGAACAGTCGACCGGTGCCTCGGCGCGCATCAGCCGCAGCGATGCCAGCGACAGCTGCTCGTCGGTGCCCCGCAGCCGCGCCTTGGCAGTGCCGAGGGCAGCCAGCGCGTAGGACATCGCCAGAGGAATCGACTTCGCCGGCGGCGCGACGCCGGCAGCCTCTGCCGCGACGCGCGCAACCTCCGCATTCGTGATCATTTTCTCCGAGATCAAGTAACGCTCACCGACGCGACCCTTTTCGGCGGCCAGGATCAGCGCGCGGGCGGCGTCGTCGACACCGACGGCCTCCAACTCGATTCCCGACATCACGAACGGCAGCTTGCCGAACGCGGCGCCCGCGATGATCGCGCCGTGCGGCGTCCGGCCCCAGTCGCCGGCGCCATATGTGGTCGACACGCACATCGCGATCGCGGGGAGACCCTGCTCGCGGGCATAGCGCAGCACCATCTCCTCGGCCTGCACCCGCGACCGAACGTACGGGGTGAGCCCACGGTTGGTGATCACGTCGTCTTCGGTGGCGACGCGACCGCGTTTACGACCCACCGTCACATAGCTGCTGGTGAAGACGAAGCGTTGCAGGCCAGCGTCTTTCGCGATGTCGAGCACGTTTCGGGTGCCCTCGACATTGGTGCGGAACAGCGGCGCCGGGTCGTTGAGCCACCCGCGGGTGTCGACGACGCAGTAATAGACGACGTCGCAGCCGGCCATCGCTTCGCGCAACACCTCGTTGTTCCAGATGTCTCCGACGAACCGGGTGGTCTTCAGGTCGTCGATGCCGATGGTGTTGGCACCGTCGCGCACCATCACCCGGACATCGCGTCCGTCGTCGACCAGCTGGCGGGTGACGTGGCTGCCGAGGTAGCCGTTGGCACCGATGACGAGATCGGTCACTGAGATCCTCCGAACTTCTTCATCCACTCAGCGGCTTCCTCGGGCAGCGTGCCCAGCTCCTCGGCCTTGCGGCACCATTTCACTGTCGCCGCCACGAACCGCAGCGGGTTGTACACGTCCTCTTGACGACACCACTGCCCGTCGCCCGCGTAGGTGATGATCGAGATGTTGGTCGCGCTGATGATCGTTCCATCACCGGGATCCCGCATCGGGTTGTCGAGCTCGCAGATGATCCGGCCCGTCGACTCGTCGATGACCGACCACAGCGACGGAAACGACGTCATATAGCTACCGGGAAAACTTCCCATGGTCTGCCCGATCCATGTGCGAACCTCGTCGCGGCCGCGCATCGTGCCCGCCGCATGCTCCACATAGACGACGTCGGGCGCATACTGCTCCACCCACGGATCCCAATCGCGGGTCTGCGCGGCCCGATCAACGGTCTGCTCGAATGCCGCGAATGCCTCTGCGAGCTCGTCGCGGCTGAACACGTTGCCCGTCACGGGACAAAATAGAACACGTTCTACCTGGGTTTGTCGAGTGTGGGCGCGGAGGCGCTGAGTACGCGACGATCACCGAGCGGCGCCCGCAACGGCACCTCCAGCGTGCCGAACACCGCCAGCATGATGCACATCCGGCCGATCGCGTCCGGCAGCGTCCCGCTCTGCAGCGCGACTGTGACGTCGTCGTCGCCCTCGTGAACTTCTGCATGCACGCCGGAGCACGCAGGCGTCCCAGTCGTGAAGTTCACCGCCACAGCGTTCGCGTCGCGGGCGCGGCTCCAGGACTCGATGGCCGCGGGCCGCGCGTCGACGATAGCCGGATTGTCGGTGAACACCACCCGTCCGCCGGCAGGAACCTCGGGCAGCGCGGCCGGTTCGGCCCGCGCCACCTGGCCGCTGATCGCCATCAGGATCACGCCTGCAGTGACCACCGCGATCGCTGTGCGCATGGGTCTACGGTAAACGGTACTGACCAGGATTAACGGTGCGACATATACCGTTATAGAAGCGCTATGACCACACGGGAGGCGAGAGGCATGACTGAGTACAAGAAGGCGATCCTCGCGGGCGGTTGCTTCTGGGGGATGCAGGACCTGATCCGCAAACAGCCCGGCGTGGTGTCCACCCGCGTCGGCTACACAGGCGGCGAGAACGCGAACGCGACTTATCGCAATCACCCGGGCCATGCCGAGGCGATCGAGATCATCTACGACCCCGCGCAGACTGATTACCGCGCCCTGCTGGAGTTCTTCTTCCAGATCCACGATCCAACGACGAAGAACCGCCAGGGCAACGACATTGGCACCAGCTATCGCTCGGCGATCTTCTACACCGACGACGAGCAGAAGCGGGTCGCGCTCGACACCATCGCCGACGTCGACGCGTCAGGCCTGTGGCCGGGCAAGGTCGTCACCGAAGTCACGCCGGCCAGCGACTTCTGGGAAGCCGAGCCCGAACATCAGGACTACCTCGAGCGGTATCCGTCGGGCTACACCTGCCACTTCCCGCGGCCTGACTGGAAACTCCCGAAACGGGCTACGCAGTTGAGCTAGCGTCCGTGCGCGCGGAGCTGGTAGAGCCCGTGCGTGACCGAAACGGTCTGGCCGCCTTCGTCAGAGACCACAGCGTCGAGGACGAAGTCGGCCTTTCCCTTTTCGGCGGCCTCGGCCTCGATGCGCGCGATGTCATCCTCGCCGAGGTCGGCCTCAGCGCGTAAATCGCTGCGCGCCATGCCGGTGAACTTGATGTCGACGTTCTTCACCAACGGGTAGTACTTTGCGGGGTCGAAGGTCGCGAGCGCGATGACTCCGCCCAGCATCTCGGCGACGGTGA
Organism: Mycobacteriaceae bacterium 1482268.1; assembly: GCA_001665255.1. Classification (GTDB taxonomy): domain Bacteria; phylum Actinomycetota; class Actinomycetes; order Mycobacteriales; family Mycobacteriaceae; genus Mycobacterium. The sequence continues at coordinate 6,883 of LZSH01000166.1, forward strand.
ACTGCACACCGGCGTAGACGACGCCGAAGTGGTTGCCATTGCCCTTAATCGGCACCGAGGCGACGCCGTGCCCGCGGCCCGCCTCGACCACCTTGATACCCATCTTGTGCGCCGGTGGGATCGTCTGCTCCATCGCGGCGTTCATCATGTCGACGAGGCTGGTCACGACCGCGACCCTACTTGCGGCGCCTGACCACCACCTTGCCGCCGTCCTTAGGGGTGTACGCGACACCTCTGTGGTGCACCTTCTCGGCGGGAGCACCGTCGGTCTCGATTTCGAAGTGTTTCAATACCGTTCGCAGTACGACATCCATTTCGGTGTTGGCGAACGCGGCGCCGATGCAGCGCCTGGTGCCGCCGCCGAACGGCAGCCAGGCGAACGTCGGTGGCTTCTTGCCGAGAAACCGATTCGGGTCGAACCGTTCCGGATTCGGGTAGAGGTCCGGGTTCTCGTGCAGATCGGCAATGCTGACCAGGATGTTGTGGCCGTGCGGCACCCGCCACTGACCGATGTCGAGGTGCGACGCCGCGACATGGCGGCCGGCGAAGTCGATCACCGAGCGCGATCGCTGCAACTCGAGGATCATCGCTTGCCGGTATTCGTTTCCGCCCGTGTCGACCTCTTCGACAAGTGCGGCAAGGACTTCGGGGTGACGCCGCAACCGCTCGAACGCCCACGCCAGCGCAGACGCCGTGGTCTCGTGTCCCGCGCCGAGCAGCGTCAACAACTCATCGGAGACGTCCTGCCGAGACATCGAGGTGCCGTCTTCGTATCGGCTGCGCAGCAGTAGCGCCAGAATGTCGTCGCGATCATCGAAGTGCGGGTCGGCCTCGGCCTTGTCGATCAGCGTGAAGACCACCCGGTCGAAGTTGCGCCGAAATTCGTCGAGCCGTCCCCACGGGCTGTAACGGCCAGTGCGGAACGACGGTTCGGGCAACACGGCCATGCGTGAGCCGAGCTTGACCCACGGCGGAATGATCTCCCGCAAGTAATCCAGCTCACCGCCGTCAGCGCCGAAGACGGTCCGCAGGATCACGTTCAGCGTGATCCGGTTCATCGGCTCGAGGGTCCGAAACTCGGTGCCCTGCGGCCAATTCGAGATTTCGCGGAGCGTTTCCTCCTCGATGACCTTCTCGTAGTTCTTGATGCTCTGGCCGTGAAACGGCGGCGCCAACAGCTTGCGGCGGTTGCGATGCTCGGTTCTGTCGAGGGCGAACACCGAGCCGGGCCCGAAGACCCGGCTGAGGTTCGGTTTCACGTTGACCAGGTCGTCGGTGCTCGCTGTGAACACCTGTCGCACCAGCGCAGGATCGGCAACGACGACGGTTCTGCGGAAGAACGGGACGTCGACCGCGAATACCTGGCCGTAGCGTCTGCGCGCCCATCTGATGAACGGCCTGCGGAAGGCCGCAAAGGCAGCGCCTTGGGCGATCTTCGGGAGCGCCAGCTCGGGCGGCTGCCTCAGCGGCTCTGCGATCGAGGGGGTCTGCGAGTTGACGGTAACTGCCTCTGTCATGGCGTGTCGCTCCCAATCGCTTCGCGGTACCGCGTCGTACCGCTCTCGTTTTTCCAAACGGTACTCTGCGGTACCGTGTTGTGACAAGGTGTTCTCGTGAGATCGGGGAGGATTGGTGGCCGTGACCGTCGCTAGGGATTGGCAAGCCCTCGATGGCGGGGCCGACGACGCGGGCAGTCCGTTCCGTCGCCGGTTACTCGACGGCCTCGCGGCGTCGATCGGCGAACGCGGATACCGCGACACCACCGTCGCCGATATCGTCCGGCACGCCCGCACCTCCAAGCGCACGTTCTATGGCGAGTTCTCCAGCAAAGAAGAGTGCTTCATCGAGCTGCTGTGGAAGGGCAACCGGGAGATGATCGCGCAGATTCGCAGCGCGGTCGATCCCGAGGCGGATTGGCCCGAGCAGATTCGCCAGGCAGTTCACGCCTGGGTGGCCGAGATCGAGGCGCACTCGGCGGTCAACTTGAGCTGGATCCGTGAGCTGCCTGCGCTCGGGCACGACGTGCGCCCGCTGCAGCGCCGCGGCATGCAGGGGTTCCTCGACATGTTCGTCGACATCAGCAACAACCCCGGCTTTCGGCGCGCGGGGATCGCTCCGATCTCCCCTCAGATGGCCATCCTGCTGTTCGGCGGCCTACGCGAGTTGAGCGCGCTCATCGTCGAAGACGGCGCCGATGCGAGCGAAATCGTCGAGACGGCGGTCGCGGGCTCGATCGCGCTCCTGGGTGCGGCCCGCCCCGACTAATGCAACATCAGCCGCGCTGACTTCTCCAGCCGGTCGGCGATGTCGGCGTAGGACCCGTATCCCATTCCGGCCCGGACCAGCACTCCGGCGTACAACAGCTCCAGCGACTCCAGCACATCGGGATCGCGTTCGGGTCCGAGCGCGGCCAGCAGCCGGTCGTGGATGTCGCGGCCGATCCGCAGCCGCAGCGCCTCGACGTCGGGATCCCTGCCCAGCAGCGCGGTGGTGACTGCGCCGGCGAACTCCGGTTCGTCAGCGACGAGTAGCGCGATGTGGCGCAGCACCTCGATCACCCGGCTCGCCGCGTCGTCGGATTCCCATACGGCCGGTGGAGCGCCCACCAGCTTGCGCCAGAACACCTCGGCGACGAGATGCTCCTTCGACGAGAAATAGGTGTACGCCGTGGCTGCGCCAACCCCTGCCTCGGCGGCGACGCGCCGCACGGTCAACCCCGCGAAACCATCTCTGGCCAGGATGTCCACCGCGGCCCTGCCGAGCCGATCGACGGTGTCGGCCTGCTTGGCGGTCAGGCGGCGTCTGGTCGACTCCAGAGCCGGATCGGACACGTGTCCGGACGCTACTACAAGGCCCCTACACCAGCAACGGTAGGTTGGACGCGATGAGCGACACCGAAACCGCGTCTCCCGCAGGCGGGAGCATGTCCTTGCCCGCATCGGCCGCACGGCTTTTCGCACTGGCCGAACAAGTCACCGGCTTCATGCCCGCCGACGAAGGGCGCACACTGTACGACACCGCTGTCCGTTATCTCGGCGACGGCGTCGGTGTCGAAATCGGCACCTACTGCGGCAAATCCACGCTGATGCTCGGCGCCGCGGCGCAGCAGACTGGCGGGGTGCTCTACACGGTCGACCACCATCACGGCTCCGAAGAGCACCAGCCCGGTTGGGAGTACCACGACACCTCGCTCGTCGACCCGCACAGCGGACGCTTCGACACGCTGCCGTCGCTGCGCCGCGCGCTGGATTCCGCCGACCTCGACGACCACGTCGTCGCTGTCGTCGGCAAGTCGGTCGTCGTCGCCCGCGGTTGGCGAACCCCGTTGCGGTTCTTGTTCATTGACGGCGGTCACACCGAAGAGGCCGCGCAACGCGACTTCGACGGGTGGGCCAGATGGGTCGAGGTCGGCGGCGCGCTCGTCATCCACGACGTCTTTCCCGATCCGGCCGACGGTGGACAGGCGCCGTTCCATATCTATCAGCGCGCGCTGGGCACCGACGCTTTTCGTGAGGTCTTGGCGACAGGCTCGATGCGCGTTCTGGAACGCGTCTCCGGTACGCCCGGCGAACCCGTCTAACTATCCGCGGCCGGTGACCCGGTCGCGGTATGACGGTGCCCAGCGGTTCCGGCCGGAAGTCGTTGGGTATCTTATCGATGCTCGTGATGTGCGCGGGTACCCGCATGACGAGCACGTCCCAGCTCACAGGAAGAACTGTAGCGCCGGAACGGCCTCAGCGACCGCTGGTGGCGCACTCGCAGTCGAACTCGTCCTCCAGACCGCGCGGCAGGTCCGCGCCGCGGAAGATGCCGTTGGCGGGCGTCGTTCGGGACAGCGCGTCGGCGGCGAGGATCATCGCACCGCCCGTCCAGGTGGTGCGTTCCTCCGGCCAGCGCTTGCCGTCAGCGAAAACCAGCCCCGTCCAGTACGAGCCGTCGTCCTCGCGCAGGTGGTGCATGGATGCGAATTGCTCACGGGCACGGGAGGTTTGGCCGATAGCGTCCAATGCCATAACGAGTTCACAGGTTTCGGCTCCGGTCACCCACGGCCGGTCGTCGACGCATCGGATGCCGAGCCCCGGCACTACGAAATCGTCCCAGCGCTCGTCGATGCGGGCGTGTGCCGCCGAACCGCGCAGCGCGCCGCAGAGCACCGGGTAGTACCACTCCATCGACCACCGGTCCTTGCAGACGAACAGGTCGGGGTGGTGGGCGATCGCATGGCCGAGCTGGCCGACGGCCACCTCCCACTCGGGCTGCGGGTCGTCGAAGTAGTCCGCGAGGGCCAGCGCACAGCGCAAACTGTGGTAGATGCTCGCGCATCCGGTCAGTAGCGCGTCGGGCTCCGGGCCCGAATCGCTACGGGCCCAGACGATCTCGCCGCTGGGGCGCTGCAGATCGAGCACGAATTCGACGGCCTTGGCGACCGTCGGCCACAGGTCTTCGGCGAACCGCCGGTCGCCGGTGCACAGCACGTGGTGCCAGACGCCGGTGGCGATGTAGGCGCAGAAGTTGCTGTCACTGTTGGCGTCTTCGATGACGCCGTTGCGCAGCTGGATGGGCCAGGATCCGTCTGCTCGCTGCGTGGTCCTGCACCAATCGAACGCCGCGCGTGCATGTTCCAGCAGACCCGCGGCGGTCAGCGCCATCGCGTTCTCGACGTGATCCCACGGATCGGTGTGCCCGCCGTCGGACCACGGGATGGCGCCCGATGATTCCTGGGTGTTCGCGATCGACTGCGCGGTCTGCCTGCACTCGGCGGGCGTCAGCGCGCCCGGGACTCCCGGAACGCCAGACCCGTTAACCCGAAGCACCAGACAACTCCGGCTTGCGGAAGTACAACGCCACGCTTTTGCCGATCAACGGGTTCAGCAGCGACTCAGCGGTGCGCGTCACCCACGGCTGGCTGACCATGTCCCACACCAGCAGTTTGTGATATGCCGCCACCACTGGATGATTCGACTTTTCGGTTCCCACAGCGCATTTCAGCCACCAAAACGGTGAATGAAGCGCGTGCGCATGATGCGTGTGTGTCAACCGCAGTCCATGGGCCAGCACTTTGTCGCGCAGCTCGTGCGCGCGGTAGATCCTGATGTGGCCGCCCTCGTTGGCGTGGTACTCGTCGGACAAGGCCCAGCACACCCGTTCGGGTAGCCACCGTGGCACGGTGATCGCCAGCGCACCGCCAGGCTTGAGAACACGAACCAGTTCGGCGATCGCGCGATCGTCCTGGGGAACATGCTCGAGGATCTCCGATGCGATCACACAGTCGAATGTGCCGTCGTCGTAGGGCAGATCGAGCGCATCGCCTTTGACCGCCTCCGCGGTGGCCGATGCCGGCGCCTCACCCTGATCCTTCATCGCCTGCAAAATCTCGTCGACATCGTTGAGGTCGGATGCATTCTGATCGAAGGCGATCACGTCGGCGCCGCGCCGGAATGCCTCGAACGAATGGCGACCCGCGCCGCAGCCGACGTCGATCACCTTTGTGCCGGCGCGGACCCCCAGCCGGTCGTAGTTGACTGTCAGCACTGGCCGACCCTCGCCCGTGCCCTGTGATAGACCGCAACCGTCTGTGCGGCAACGGATTCCCAGCTGAACACGTCGAGGGCGCGCCTACGGCCGTTGGCGCCGAGCCGCCGCAGCTCCAGCGGCGAGTCGAGCAGATCGCCGAGCACAGCGGTCAGTTCGTCGACGTTGGCCGGCGTCACCAGGCGTGCGCACTCACCGTCGGAGCCGACCACCTCGGGCAGAGCACCTGCCCGACTCGCGACGATCGGTGTTCCGCTGGCCATCGCCTCCACGGCGGGCAACGAAAATCCCTCGTAAAGCGAAGGGATGCAAGCCACTTCGGCAGACGCCAGCAGATCAGCAAGCTCGGAATCGGACAGGTTGCTCGAACTGTGCACGATGTCGGAGATACCGAGTTCGGCGATCAGCTTCTCGGTGGGGCCGTTGGGCTCCAGCTTGGCGACGAGCTGCAGTTCGAGATCGCGCTCGACCCGCAACCGCGCCACCGCGTGCAACAGATGGCTGACGCCCTTGAGCGGCACGTCGGCGCTCGCGATGGCGATGATGCGGTTGCGCACCCGTTGCTCAGCGGGCTTGAACAGCGCTGTGTCCACTCCGAGCGGGACGACGTGCAGCTGATCAGAGGACACCCCGAAGTCTTCGGCGATGTCGGCGGCCGACGTCGACGACACGGTCAGCAGCTCGGGGATCCGGCGCGCGACGTCCTTCTGCATCTCGGCAAAGCCGTACCAGCGACGCACCAGCGGCTTACGCCACCAGCGGGCCGCCGCGACGTCGAGCACCCGGTCGCGGGTGATTGGGTGGTGGACTGTCGCCACCACCGGCAGGCCCATGTCGGCGATCGTCAACAGGCCCGTGCCGAGGCACTGGTTGTCGTGCACGACGTCGAAGTCGGCCAGCCGGTCGGCCAGCAGCCGCGCCGCACGCAGGCTGAACGTCTTGGGCTCCGGGAACCCGGCTGTCCACGTCGTCAGCAACTCGCGCAGGTCGATGGTGGTCTTGATCTCGTTCGGCCACGGGATGCGGAACGGGTCGGGCTCGCGGTAGAGATCGAGGCTCGGCACCTTGGTCAGACGCACCCGCGGATCGAGCCCGTCCGGGTAGGGCTGGCCCGAGAAGACCTCGACATCGTGGCCGAGCTCGACCAGGCCGCGGCTCAGGTGGCGAACATAGACGCCTTGTCCACCGCAGTGTGTCTTGCTCCGGTAGGACAGCAGGGCAACGCGCATACTCAGTTCTCTCCGGATTTCACTGACGAGCGCTGGCGCGAATTCTCGACGAGCACTGCCTGCTGACCCCTGTGACCTGCGGTTCGAAGAGGTGACAGGTCACTGGACATGTGTCCAGACTATAGTTTGACGATCTAGCTGACGCAACGCGGGCACCCTGTCTGACTACCACAGTCACGGTTAGCCGTCGCGTTCAGCCTGGCACCTCACGGCGGCGGGAAGCCTCCCGTGGCGACCGGGCCCCAGCGCCGCGGAGTGATCCGGATCAGGCACTTGCCCTGATCGACCATGGCTTGGCGGTACTCGTCCCAATCGGGATGCTCCCCGGATATCGCCCGGAAGTAGTCGACCAACGGCTCGACGGCAGGGCAGGTGGACCACCTCGGCGTCTCCGTCGACCTGCACGTAGGGCCCGTTGAAGTCGTCGGACATCACCGTCACGCTGGCCCGCGGGACTCGTCGGATGTTGGCTGACTTGGCCCGCTGCGGATAGCTGGCGATGACGATCCTGCCCTCGCCGTCAACGCCGCCGGTCACCGGCGAGCTCTGCAGTGAACCGTCGGCCCGAAACGTGGTGAGCACCATGCGGTGTCGCGGCCGGACGAACTCGAGGAGTTCGGGGAGGCCGACGGCATCGGCGGTGGCATATTTTCTGGCCACGCGGCCAGCCTAGCGACGGGCCAGGATTTGCCCACGCTCACAAGCGCAAATCGAGCGCTGGCGCGGTATTCGCTCGGTACCTTTGGCAATTACCTAATCAACGGCGACGACCCGGAGGACGATCGGCACCATGGCGGAAAGCTCTCCCCCGCGATCGGGCGGGGTGGCCGCCGAGTTGGCGGCCGCTGGGTTCACCGACGCCGTCGAGATCGGCCGTGGTGGCGGCGGTGTCGTCTACCGCTGCTACCAGCAGTCGCTCGGGCGAAGCGTGGCCATCAAGCTGCTGGCCTCCGATCTCGACGAGGGCGACCGCGAACGGTTCCTGCGTGAGGGCTACGCGATGGGCGCGCTCTCGGGCCACCCGAACATCGCAAATATCTTGCAGGTCGGCGTGACCGAGAGTAGCCGGCCGTTCATCGTAATGCCCTACCACTCAATGGGATCCCTGGCCGAGCGGGTCCGTAGAGAAGGCCGGATCCCCTGGCCGGACGTGCTTCGAATCGGGGTGAAGCTCTGTGCTGCACTGGAAACAGCGCACCGGACCGGCACATTGCACCGCGATATCAAACCCGCGAACGTTCTTGTAAGTGATTACGGCGAACCACAACTCAGCGACTTCGGCACCGCACGCATCGCGGGTGGGTACAAGACGGTCACCGGTTACTTCACCGGCACCCTGTCCTACACGGCACCCGAGGTGCTGTCGGGCAATCCGCCCACCGTCCCGGCCGACGTCTATTCGCTCGGCGCCACGCTCTATGCGCTGATCGCCGGCAGGCCACCGCACGAGCGCAAGGCCGACGAGGATCTCATCGCGCACTACCTGCGCATCACCTCCACACCCGTGCCGGATTTGCGTGCCGGCGGGATCCCGGCCGACGTGTGCGCCGCGATCGAGAAGGCGATGTCGATCGAACCCCATCAAAGGTTCGCCTCGGCGGCGGAGTTCGGCCGCGAACTGCAGCTGGCGCAAAGGCACAACGGGCTGACGCCGGACCCGATGCCACTCAGTGAGCTCAGCGGTGAGTCGGAGCGGTCGGGCGGAACGCAGGCGCTGCCATTGTCGGGCCTCAGCGGTGAGAACGCAGTCCCCGGCGAGACGTCAATTTCCGGGGCGGCCTCGCTCGGTTCGGTGTCGGCGCCCGACCCGCGGATGTTCGCGCACACGGCGTCGGTCAGCGCCTCCAGCCTGCCGTGGCCAATCCCGCCTGTAGATCCCGCGACGGCGCTGATTGCCAGGAAGAAGCAGAACCGCAAGAAGATCGTGATCGCGGCCGCAGCCGCGGTGGCGGTGGTGCTGCTGGTGGTCGCCGGCATCTTCATCGTCATGCCGTCGGGCGACGAGCGCAGCGCACAACCCACCACGACCCAACCGACCGTGGAAGCCCAATCGGACTGGCGGTCGATCGCTGACGCGCGCGTGGCCCGCGACGCGGTGGCCGCCACCCAGGCCGACGGCACCATCTGGGTCTTCGGCGGCATGGAGGCCGACAACCGAGTCAGCGGCCAACACGAGGGCTACGACCCCGCGATCGACAGCTGGAAGGGGGGCGAGGATCTGCCCGTTCCGGTGCAACACGCGATGGCGGTGACGTGGCAGGACACTCCGGTCGTCCTCGGCGGCTGGCGCACCGAGGGGGCCAATGTGAAAGTGGCGACCGACAAGGTGTGGCGTGTCGTCAACAGCCGGTGGACCGAGCTGCCGTCCCTGCTGCAACCACGGGCGGCGGCGGCGGCCGCTGTCGTGGGCGACCGCATCATCGTCACCGGTGGGGTCAACGCCGGCGGCGAGTTGCTGAACTCCACCGAGATCTTCGACGGCACCTCCTGGAAACCCGGTGCGCCACTGCCGACTCCGCGACAGATGCTGGGTGCGGCATCCGACGGCAAGGTCGTGTACGCACTCGGCGGCTCGAACGGCACCGCCGACCTCGCGACGGTCGAGTCGTACGACCCGGCCACCGATACGTGGACCGGCCATCCCGAACTTCCCGGGCGACGCAGCGACTTCGGGGTGGCAAGTACCGATGGCCGAATGGTGGTGGTCGGGGGCACGTCGCAGGGCCAGGTTCTCAAGAGCGTGGTGGCACTCGACCTCGCCACCCAGTCGTGGAATGGCTTGCCGGACTTGGCAACTCCGCGTCATGGAATGGCGGTCGCAGGTGTCGGCAAGAACATCTATGCGATCGGCGGGGCGAACGGTCCCGGCGATTCAGACATCACCGCGTCGGCTGAGTCGTTGAAGCTGGCCCCGCGCAAGCCCCAGCCCGCGCCCGAATGGCGGACACTGCCCAATGCGCCGACGGAGCGGCTGATGATGGCGTGGGCGGTCCTCGGCGACGAGATCTGGATCGCCGGCGGTATGCGCCATGGCGAGTATCTGCCGATGGTGGAGAGCTATAACACCAAAACTGGTGCGTGGCAGGAGCATCCGCCGCTGCCGACTCCCCTGCATCATGCGACGGCGACGACGTATCGCAACGAAATGGTCGTGATCGGAGGTGCCACCGACAACCTTGCGAACGCGTCGAACAAGGTGTTTGCATTCCGTGGCGGAAAATGGGAAGAGCTTCCCGAGCTTCATCACGCCCGCGCTGCGGCGGCGGCAGCCGTGGTCGGCGACAAACTGGTCGTAGTCGGTGGACAGGACGACAAGCAACTCGTCACACCGACCGAGGTGTTCGACGGCGAGACGTGGACGCAGGCCGCCGACCTCCCGACTCCGCGAGAACATCTGGCCGCGGTGTCCGACGGAACCTACGTCTACACCGTGGGCGGACGGACCCTGTCCGCCGACAAGAACTCGGCGGCTTTCGAGCGGTTCAATCCAGCATCTGGAACATGGGACAGGCTGGCGGACATGCCGACTCCACGGGGCAGCTACGGCGCGGCGTTCATCGACGGCCGGATCGTCGCCGTCGGCGGCGAGGAGCCGACGCGCGTGCTGGCGACGGTCGAGATGTATGACATCTCGACCGCGAAATGGACGACGGTGGCGCCGATCAACACGCCGGTGCATGGCCAGGTCGTCGCCGCCGTCGGCTCCACTGTGTACTGCATCGGTGGCGCCGACCGGCCCACGCACGAAAGTGCGGTCGCGACCGTCGAGGCGCTCGACTTCACGTAGTCGCCGGCTCAGCTCCCGCTGTCGCGCAGCTGCGCGACCGTCACCGCCCCGCGCCGCAAAGCTTCGTTGGCCAGCCGAACGCGGCGATCACCCTCGGTGGGGATGGTGAATTTGTCGTAGAGGTTCTGCAGGTGTTGTTTCACCGCCGCTTCGGTCACATACAGCTCGCCTGCCATCCGTCGCACCGATGCGGGCTCCGGGAACGGATCGTCGGACACCAGGGGGCGGCACAACACCACGAGCACGTCGACTTCTCGCGGGGTCAGCCGCGGCGGGAGCTCGGACGGCTGCGCTGAAACCGTTTCCTCCTCACGCGGTCCGTCTTCGCGTACCTCCCAGAACAGCAGTCGGGTCTTGCCGACGCGCACCTCGTCCCCGGATCGAAGGACGCGTTCGGCGGAGATCTTCTCTCCGTTGAGATAGGTGCCGTTGCGGCTGCCTAGATCCCGTATCGACCAGGCGAATCCGAGGTTCTCGAAAACGGCGTGTAGCCGCGAGACGGTCCCGTCGTGGCCGAGTGACACGTCATTCGACGAGGCCTTACCGAGCGTCACTCGTTGACCCGTCAGCGGTACCAGCTCCCGCCCCGACGGCTTCGAGACTTCCAGGTGGGAAGACATCCAGACCTCCTATACACGCAATCTTGGCAGAGAGTGCGTTCGCGGTCGCCGAACACGCCCGTCGATCACGCACGCTTGGCGCGATGGGTGGGTCGCCACGCAGCGGGAGTGAACCGACGGGCCGTCTTCGTTTCCAGGATCGGTGTCCACGGCCAGTCGCTGCGGCCCCTGCCGCGGGGTGCCTTCAGGAAGGCCAACCCCAGAATCAGTCCGAAGATCACGTGCCCGACCAGCGTAATCGTCACCGTTGCGGGGTTCAGGTCGAACATCATCTCCTCGCCGCGGGGCAGGAGTGCGACGGTGGCCATCAGGCCGGCCCAGGTGGGGAACACGGCGAAGGCGACTGCGGACAGCACCGCTTTACCGTTCGACCACCGGTCGATGCCCACTGCGAAGGCGACGACGAAGAATGCGACACCCAGCCCGCCTGCGTCGCCGATGTAGCGCCATATGTAGCCGACCGCCGCACTGCCCGTCGTGTCCGGTTCTCCGGTGACGAACGAACCCATCACCGGGATGAAGTCGCCCATCAAGCCGAGAACGTGCACGGCGAACAGTCGCGCCCCGTCGTAGAGGATGCAGGCCACCATGCCCGCGATCAGGCCACGCCCGACGATCATGTCGGTCTTGTGCGGCGCGAATACGATCAGCGTCCCGTAGACGGCGGTCAGCACAATGACCGCGATCGACGTGGTGCCTTGCGAGACCAGCCCGGACACGTCCACCGAGATGCCCAGAATCGGCATGGACGCCAGCACCAGCACCAGGAGCATCCGCGCGATACCCCATTTGGTGGGGCGCGCAGGTTCGACAGTGCTGAGGTCGGCGTATCGCTGACGCACGGTCTTGGCGACTGTGCCGATGACCGGCAGATCGACAGGACGTAGCCGCACGGTCTTGCCGTCGAAGGCGCTGAGCGCCTTCGGCAGGATCTTCGCCGGCCGCTCGACGGGGCGCAGCCGCGTCGTCTTCTCCTCGTTACCGGCCGTGGGCGTGGACGGCAGCAGCTTCACCGGCAGGTCGCCGGGGCTCAACCGCACGGTCTGGTCTGTAGCGAACATGAGTATTTCCTGACGTCGTCGTCATGCGTAGGGGACACATTCATAGTCGTGATCAGGCCGGATAGTCGTAATCACCACAGAGCCAGGATTCGGCGCGGCCGAGGGCAGATTTTCCTGTCCGCGAGGTAAGTACCGCATTTTTGAAAAGGGAGTAGTTCACCACTCGTGGCGTCGAGGCGGTGCGTTCATACCGTGGCCGCATGTCCATCGCGTGGCCCGCCGACACCCAGGCGCACACCCGGATCGTCCGACTGCAGGGAGGCGGCTTGCGCTTCCTCGATGCCGTTCCCGAGAAGGACTTCCAGGTCGTCACCCGGCCATTGCGCGGTATCGACAGCAGTCAGCATTGGCGGATCGTCGATCTCGGCGGTGGCCTGTGTGTGGTTCAGCAGCTCAGCAGTGGGCGCTGCCTCGACACCAACGGCATCCGCGTGGTGGCGCGCCAGCAGCGCGAGGACGACAGTCAACGGTGGAGACTCACGGACTTCGGCGGCGGCTTCATCACGCTCGAGCAGCTGAGCAGCGGCCGGTTCCTCGAGGGCGGGGTGGACGGCGACTTTCACGTGACAACGCGGCCGGCGGGCGACAGCGAACAGACATGGCGGCTCGGCGATCCGTGATGTCGGTGGGTGGCGATAGCCTTCGAACATGAGTTCGAAAGAAGATATCGCCGCTGCTCTGGACGCCGTGGACACGGCCCACCGCCGGCTGCTCGCCGTGCCTTTGCACACCTTGACGCGGGCCGAGCGCATTGAGCTGCTACAGCGTATCGACGGGCTGGGCAGGAAACTGGCGGACTTCGACCGCCGCCTGATGGGCCGGCTCATCAGCGAGGCCGCGCCCGCGCAGTGCGGTGGTGCGTCGTGGGCCGAGGTTCTCTCGCGGCGGCTGCGAATTTCGCTGGCCGAAGCCGAGCGGCGCGTCGCCGCGGCCATCTACTCCTCCGACGCGGCTCGGCCATCGGCGTAGCGCGATGAGTTCGGCGGCAGCTTCCAAGCGCATCGAGGCGATGCGTGAGGAATATGAGGCGTTGTTGGCTGAGTCACTGGACGGCTCGGCCGCCGAGCGGGCGACCGTCGCGCACCAGTGGGAAACGTTCATGCGTCAGATTCCGGTGATGACGCATCGATTGGTGGCAGGACTGGCGGAGGTCCCAGTCGAGGCGTTGGGTGAGACTTCGTTGGGCGTCGCGTTGTCGACGCTGCTGCGGATCTCCAAGGCCGAGTCCAACCGCCGCATCCGCGAAGCCAAAGATCTCGGACCGCGCGCGGCGATGACCGGCGAGCCACTGGGACCGCTGCTGACCCACACCGCCGCCGCGCAACACCGCGGCCAGATCGGCGTGGAGCACGTGCGCATTATCCGGCGGTTCTTCGACACGCTGCCCGACTTCGTCGACCACCACACCCGCGAAGCCGCCGAGGCCCAACTCGCCGAACTGGCCGCGGGACTCAAACCCGAGGAACTGCGCGCGGCCGCTGACCGGCTGGCTGCGCTACTTGATCCAGACGGCCAACTCACCGACGCCGAGCGGGCGCGGCGGCGCTACTTGATTGTGGGCAAACAGCAGACCGACGGGATGAGCGAGATCCGGGGCCGCCTCGACCCCGAGACCCGCGCACTGTGGGACGCGGCGGCTGCAGCCTGGGCCGCGCCGGGCATGTGCAATCCCGACGACGTGACATCCCCCGTCGACGGCGAAGCGTCCGGTGAACAACAGACCGCCGATCTGCGTTCCACCGGCAAACGCAACCACGACGCACTCAAAGCCGTGCTGCGCGCCATGCTGGCCTCCGGACAACTCGGCAGCCACAACGGCCTGCCCGTCACCATGGTCATCTCCACCACCCT